>PKZR01000022.1:13687-21678 GCA_003133815.1 Limisphaerales bacterium
CGAATTGCGGGCGCTCGAACGCTTCATCGGCCGGGGCATCGTGCGGAAGAAGGCGGAGGGATTTAACTACAACGCTTCCGCACCGCAATTTGAAAGCGCAGAACCGGAACGCCGTCATCCCCTGCCCCCGCGCCATCAGTCGCATTCCCGCCCTTCGCATCATGGCGGCCAGAGTCATCACGGCGGGCGTTCACAGGGACAGCAGCGCCACTTCCGCTCACGGTGAGACGGTGACGTTGTCGAACAATGCGGAGTTCAGCGAGGCGTTGTTGTGCGCGGTGAGCGCGAGTCCGGCATAAAGTGTTTTGCCCAGCGGAATCGTCACGCTGTCCACGCGCTGCCAGATTTTCCCATCCGCCGAGAGATAACCGGTGAAGGTGTTTCCCGCGCGCACCAATTTGATCCAGTGCGCGGCTTTGGACGGCGGGCCGAGAGTGCTGGTGCTGACACCGTTCGCGTTGGTGCGGGATTGGAAGGCGGAGTTGCCCTCGGCGGTCACGACCATGAGCGCGTGTTGCGAACCGGATTCGAGATTTTCCCGGAACATCACGCCAGCCTTCGCCCACGGATCGGTGAAGGGCAGCGACGTGACGTGAGCGACAATCTGGCCGTTGCCGGTCAGCGGCCTGCCTGCGAAATGGAACGAGTCGGCCACGTCCCAGATGTCGTCACCGGATGCGATGAGATTGAAACTGCCGTTCAAGAAACTTGCCTCGCCCGCCGAACCGACGTTGCCGATGTCCGCGTCCACCCAGTTTCTCGGCAGCGACGCGACGGCATTGTGCAGCGATGAAATCCATTTGCCGATGACGGCGACAGCGTTGGTGTCCACGACATTTTTGCCGAGCGGCGGCATCTGATTCTGCCCGACGATGCTAATGCGATGGAGAAGCATGGACTTGTTGGTGTCGCCGGGGACGATGACCTTCGCGCCGAGGATGCCGAGGGGATTCTGCACCGGGCCGTTGATGAGATTCTGCAGCCTCAACGGCGTGTCGAAGCGCGCGTCGAAGAATGCGCCCGCGCCGCCGGGGCGATGGCACATGGAACAGTTCGCGTCGAGATAGGAGCGGACGCGAAGCTGCATCGGCGCGGCGGTGTTGGTGAGGCTGACGAGCCTGGCGAAGAACGGGATTTCAAGCTCGTTGAGTTTCCTGTCGAGAAGACCGAGACGGCTCCACTCGCGAAGCTGGTTGTCGGTCACACCGTCGGGATATTTGAAATCGCCGTTGATCTGGCGCGTCTTCACGCCCAGCACGCCGCCGGATTGCGGCGTGTGGCAGGTGAGGCAGTCCTGCCGACCGGGATAAAACCAGCGTTGCGTGCGCGTGCCGNNCCGCTGGCGTCGCGGACGAGCAGGCGCGTTTCGAGGCGGTGGAGGATGTTTGGATTCGTGTCGTCAATGGGAAGAGAAAAGTTCTTAACGAACACGGTTCCGGCGGGAAATGTCCATTCGCCCTTTGCGGAAAAATGAATCTTGGAATCCGACGGCAGCGCCATCCAGCGAAGTTTCACCGCTCCATCCGACCAGAGCGGAGAATTGACGGAGTAAGGAATCAGGCCGTCGGCGGGCTGCAATTTTTCAAGGTCGGCGAACGCGCCCGTCTGCGAGAGCAACTTCGGCATAGGATGCGTGGGCGGTGGCGGACCGCCGCGTTGCAATTTGAAAATAACCCCGCCGATGCTGCTCATCTGGCAGAGGTAAATCTCGCCGTCGGCGTCAATGCCGAAGGACGACAGGCCGGTGTAATCCGTGCCGGAGTTCGGGCCGGTGCCCTTGGGCATGACGCAGAGGACGGTTTTGGTGATGGGCGTGGTCGTCTCGTCCATCGCCCAGATTGTGCGATAGACGTTGTCGCCGAAAATGTATTTGCCGCCGAGGTCGCGCGCGAATTCCTTGCCACGATAAACATAGCCGCCGATGATGGCGCGTCCGTCACTGTGCGGATAATCGAGGATCGGCTCCTTGTTGATGCCGATGTAGGGCGGCGTCAAGTCGCCCTGCCTGCCCTCGATGCGGTTCCACTGAAAATTCAGGCCGGACTCGCCCGGCTCGATGACCTTCACCGATTCGCGCGCGCTTTCGCCAACATCGCCGATGAAAATCCTGTCCGTCACCGGATCAATCGTCATCCGATGCGGGCTGCGCAGGCCGAGGCAGAAGAATTCCTCCAGCACATTGGACTGGCCGACAAACGGATTGTCGTTCGGGATGAAATAATTTGCCGTGAACCCGTTCGTCGGCTGGCGCGGCGGCGCGTGGCTGATATTTCCGCCCAGACAATCCACGTCAATGCGGAACACGCCGGAATATAAACTCTTGTCAATGATCTGGTCGTTGTCGCCGACGGAGTTGTCGCCGTCCGTCCAGTAAAGAAATCCGTTCTTCGGGTGGAAAAATATCCCGCCGCCGTGATGCCAGACGGTCTGGTTGGTGAGGTCCACGAAGATTTTGACCGAGCCGGGAATCGCCACNNAAAACAAAATGATTTGTCGCGAAGCCGGGATGAAACGCAAGCCCGAGCAGGCCGGAATCATCCCAGCCCTGGCATTGATTGTGGATGTCGAGCATGAGCTTCTTCTGCGTCGCGCCGGGAGTGTTCTCAAACGACCAGACGCGGCCCTCGCGTTCCCAGACGCAAAGCTCGTCCGTGCCCGGCACAAACGTCAGGCCGACGGAATTGGTGAAGAGCAGGTTCGTGAAGGCGTTGACCGCCGACCAGTTGCCCGAAATGGCCGGGGCGATTTCCGGCATGGAGCCGTTGAGAAACGCGCCGATGGCCGGGCGCGAATCAAGGCCGTAGGGTTTAGCCCGGGCTTGCACGCCGGAAAAGACGAGGCCGCTGACCAACGCAAGCATCAGGGGCAATTTGCATTGCGCCGGGAATTTCAAAAGCGGGCGGTTCACAAATGGATTGTAAGAGTCAAGGTGACAAGACACAAATTAAAGTGGAAGAGACCGCGCCATTTTCTGCCGTGCCGCCATTTATTGATTTTCATCCGGCGCGCAAAACTAACCGTAAACGGACTCCGATGCCCCCGGATTTTTGTGCCGGCACCCCGATTTCTTAATCGGAGGACGGCGTTTTCTTGCCGGAAACCGGGAATTTCCTGCTGGCAATCATCGTCCGCGTGCAAGAAATACCCGTTCGCGTGCAGGAATCCGGCAAAATCCTGCAAGAAATCCATGTCCGCTTGCAAGAAAACGTAAAATTCCTGCTGGAATTCGTCATTCGCGTGCAGGAAAACGTAAAATTCTTGCAAGAAAACGTCGTTCGCGTGCAGGAAATTGGCGAATTCTTGCAAGAAATTGGTGATTTCCCGATGGATTTTGGGCGCGGAATCAAAGAAAACTTGCTGGTCTTCAACGAGTTAAGTGAAAATGTTCAAAAACGCCACTATTAAGCACATGAAAAGCCCGCATCAAGCCAGCCCATCGCCATGTGACACCAACCGCAATACGGCTTGATGAATAATCGGATTTTCATCGGAGAAATTTAACCACGGATTAACACGGATGGACACGGATTTTTCACAAATGATTTGTAGGAGTCGAGGTGACGAGACTCAAATCAAAGAAAAAATTAGAGACTCCTCACGTCGTCGCCTACGAGCGAAAACACGGATTTTTGTTCCGAAGGAACGGCGGAAATTAGCCAGCTACGAAGNNTACGAAGTGGCTGGAACAGCGCGCCAAACGATTGCGTCCTGAAAAGACGCCGGGAAAATTCTGTTTTCCATTGTCCCTTCAGGACAAAATTTTTGGCGGACGCAGACCATTGACTGTCGTCACTGGCTAATTTCCGGTCGTCGCTTTGCGACTGCATGAATGAACGGATTTTCATTCCAAAATTTTTATGCGCTTTCATTTTTACGCAAGGTATCAAGTCGTTTCTTCACCCCAACTTTTGGATTTTTCTGAATTGCAAACTCATAATACTCGATTGCTTGCGTGGTATCGCCCCAAGCTTCTAAAACTTCACCTGTGGCTCGATAAATTTCCGCGTGCTGCCTTTGGTATTTTTCAGGAAGCCGCTCGGCAGCTTTTGTAAGTTCATCTAAAATTTTTGCGCCAATTTCTTTTTCTATATTTCCGCCACACGCTTTTAACTCATCAAGGACATCTCTCAACAACATAAATCCATCGCGATTTTCCAATTCTAATTGCCGATAGATGACTGCTTGGTCGCGTTGATCAAGTTTTTCGCAAATCCCAGCCGCCAAACCGTAGAAATATGTAAGCATACTCCAATCCGTTGGACTGCTTTTGGCTATCAATACCTTGAGCGGTTCTAACTGTTTCTCGCGATAGAAATTTGCTTTTTCAAATTCTTCAATGGAATCAAAAATATCAACAAGCAATCCACAGGCAGTCAATTGTTGGCGGCTTTCTTCACCAAATCCTCGCTCCAATGCTCGTTCCAAAATCATAATGATTTCTGGAGCAGATTCAGAAGTGATTTCTTCCAGTGAATCCAGACGTTCTTGGGCCAGTTGCAGCAAAACGCCAGCACTTGCTTGACGCATGGCGATTTCCATTTTTTGGCCTTGAACTTCAGGGCTAAAATATTCCTTTAATCTTTGCTGGAGCGCTGCTGCAAAATCTAAATCCGCAACTATTGGTTCAACTCGCTGGCTTGGAGAAATCAAGCCCAGTTCCTGCGCTTCTTTTCGCCCAACTTCAGAAACATCCATTCCACCGCCAAGATCGAAAGGCGGGAACGGCAATTTGAATGCACTAATTCGAATCCAAATAGGATCGTTCTTCAAGGCAATCATTTCGTTTCTCGCGAAAACTCGCCCGCCGTTGTCTCGCCATTTCTGAACCCAATCAACAGGCTCGGGGTGCTGATAACAGTCATATAATTGTAACGCCGGATAAATATCTAGCATATCTGCACTTTCCTGCCCTTGCATCCAATGGAAATAGCCTCTGGCAAGTGCGCTTGCGGTTTTGATACACAAGTTCAATTTCTCATCATTTGATTGTTCGCCAATTTCAGCGAACACATCACGAACTTCACAGCGAGTGGTTGCCTGATTTGCATCTCCCTCCACAAATTTCAGAACAATTTTAAAAACTTTTTCAGCGCACGTTTGATTCTTGGCAACCGGCAGAAATTCATTCACCACAGTCCTGACAATTTGAATTTGTTCAGGCGACATTTTCATGAATTAAAATTTATCCACCAATCTGCTTCTTGTAATCCTCCGGCGAGAGCAGCGCGTTCAGTTCGGCGGGGTTGCTCAATTTGATTTTGAAAAACCAGCCGCCCGCGTAGGACTCGGTGTTCACCAGCGCGGGATTGTCGGTGACGGGCTTGTTCAATTCCACAATCTCGCCGCTGACGGGCGAATAGATGTCGCTCGCGGTCTTNNCTCGGCCTGCGCGTGGTCGGTGATGCCGACGGTCGCGGTGTCGCCGCTGACGCGGACCCATTCGTGTGATTTGGCGTATTTGAGGTCGGAAGGAATGTTGCTCATGTTTTGTAATTTGTTAAACCGTTGAATTGTTAAATTGTAAAACGCATCTTTGCAACACCGATTCAACAATTCAACAATTTAACGGACGACCAACCGGTTTTTGCATCACCCCGGCGGTGGTTATCTTCGCGCCCGGAGATGCGGCTATTGTTGTATCTGTTGAATTTGTTCCGCTTGAAACTGCTCCTTCTGCATCTCTTTCAACAATTTCTGCTGCTGGCGTTCCTGCGCGTGTTCCACCTGCTCGTTCTGTGACTCGCAGCCTGTGAACATGGCGAGCACAGCCGCAGCAAGGCAGGTTGGAATTATTTTGCTCATCAATTCAGGTTCATTTCACCACCAAGACACCGGAGCGAAAAGAAGAATTTTCATTGAGGTAGTCCGGAAGGAAACTAAAAAATTCCGTCTTTCCTGTTTTCCTTATTTGTCCGCCTTCTTGATTCAACGAAAAAGGCGAGGCCTTCGCCCCGCCTTCGTGAAATTTTGTCTGCGGAATTACTTTGCCGGTTCGGCCACGGCTTTTTCCTGCTTCTCGTTCACCAGCGTGGCGCCCTTGCCGAGGCGTTTGCGCAGGTAGGTGAGTTTGGCGCGGCGCACGGAGCCCTGACGCTCGACCTCGATCTTGTCCACGCGCGGCGAATGCAGCGGGAACACGCGTTCCACGCCCTCGCCGTAGCTGATGCGGCGCACGCTGAACGTCTCGTTCAAGCCGTGACCGCGCTTGCCGATGACGACGCCCGCGAAAATTTGGATGCGTTCCTTGTCGCCTTCGACGACCTTGGTATGCACTTTCACAGAGTCGCCGACGGAGAATTTCGCGGCTTCCTTGCGATACTGTTCCGATTCAATTTTTTCTTGTAATGCCTGGTTCATAGTAAATTAAGTTTTAAAATTTTATTTCAACAAATCCGGTCTCTGCCTTTCCGTCCGCAACTTCGCCTGTTCGCGCCGCCATTTTTCGATCTCGGCGTGGTTGCCGGACAGCAGCACTTCGGGAACTTTCATCCCGCGAAATTCCGACGGCCGCGTGTATTGCGGATATTCCAGCAATCCGTGGCTGAACGATTCGTCATGCGAACTTTCGTCGTCGCCCAAAACTCCGGGCAGCAGCCGCGCCACCGCATCAATCACCACCATCGCCGGAAGCGCGCCGTTCGTCAGCACATAATCGCCGATGGACAATTCGTCGTCGGCCAGAGCCTCGCGCACGCGCTCATCAAAACCTTCGTAACTGCCACAGACCAAAATCAAATCTTCCTGCTGCGCCAATTCGCGCGCAATGGACTGGTCAAATTTTCGACCGCCCGGCGAAAACAAAATCACCTTCGTTTTTTCGCGCTGCAAACTTTCAATCGCTTCAAAGAGCGGTTCTACTTTCAGCAACATTCCCGGACCGCCGCCAAATGGTTTGTCGTCCACGGTCTTGTGCCGGTCGTGCGTCCAGTCGCGCAGGTTGTGGATTTTGAGCTCCAGCAACCTGGCCTCCCGCGCGCGCCTGACGATGCTTTCATCCAGCGGTCCGGCGAACATCGCCGGAAACAAGGTGAGCACGTCAATTTTCATCCGTGCCTAAAAATCAATTCAGCTTGCCGGTTTGTCTTCAACAATCTCAACCGAACAACGAAGTCCCTTCTTCGCGCTGCCTGCGAGCAACAGCGACCGGATCGCGTTGATCGTCATGCCCTGCCGCCCGATAATTTTCCCAACATCCCCCGGGTCGAGCCGCAATTCATAAACCGTCAGGCCACCGCGGTCCACCGGCGTGATCGTGACCGCGCCGGGATTCTGAACAAGTCCTTTGACGACGTATTCGAGGAACTCCTGCATGGCACTGAAATAATTAAATCAAGCCGCCGCCGGAGTGGACGCTGCCTTGCCCAGTTTCTTGATAAAGCTGGCAACGGTGTCGCTCGGCTGCGCACCCTTGCTGATCCAGTATTGAGCGCGATCGAGCTTGATCGTGAAATTTTCGCCCTGCTTGAGCGGGTTGTAAGTGCCGATCTCCTCGATGAACTTGCCATCGCGGGGGCTGCGGCCGTCGGCCACGACAATACGGAAGGCCGGCGTGTTTTTCGTCCCGACCCGTTTCATGCGAATTTTTACTGACATAAATGTTTCAAAAGAGCGCGGAGAATAGCAGTTGCATTTTGTTTTGCAAGTCCTGTTTTGATTGAAAATCGCCGCTTGCCGTCCGCGCCGAACGCTGGTTTCCTTTGGCAAATGAGCAGGCCGTATGAGGAAATCCTTGAAGGCGCGACGATGCCGCGCTCCGCGCCGGACGTGCGGCACGAAATGATCTGCAACCGGCTGCACTCGCTGATGACGGCAAGCGTGGCGAACCTTTCCACCACGCAACTGCTCGCGCCGCGCACAAAAATTCCTGTAACGCGCTCAACGGCAATTTGTCCAGACCTTGCCCTTGTGGCGGTCGCGACGGGCAAAATCTTTCTGGCCGTGGAAGTCGTCAATCGCGGCGATCATCAGCCGGACACGGTCATCAAAAAAGA
>PKZR01000022.1:21721-22594 GCA_003133815.1 Limisphaerales bacterium
GCCGAGCCAATGGTCAGGTCAACTTTCCCCTGCCCTAATTTGGTGACTGTTTCCAAATCAGTGATCGAATTTGCGCCGCCCGCATAAGTCAACGGAATCGGCGTCCAGCCGCCAAGCTTCTGGACAAGCTCCCTGTCAATGCCCCGGCACAAACCCTCCACGTCAACGGCGTGAACTAAAAATTCTGAGCAGTAGCCGGAAAATTTTACCAGTGATTCTTGATTCACGATCAGATCCGTGAACTTCTGCCAGCGGTCGGTCACTACAAAATAATCTTCGCCTCGCTTGCGGCAGCTCAAATCCAAGACCAATTTGTCTTTGCCAATTACTTTGAAGAGTTCGCCGAGCCGATCCCAATCCACACGGCCCTCACGGAAAACCCAACTGGTTACGATGACATGCGACGCGCCGGAATCCAGCCAGCCGCGGGCATTTGCAGAATTGATCCCGCCGCCGATCTGCAGGCCGCCAGGAAATGTTTTCAAGGCCGAGAGAGCTTCAGCTTCATTTCCAGCGTCCAGCATGATGACGTGGCCTCCGAAAAGGGCATCACGTTTGTATAGTTCGGCAAACCATGCAGCCGGTTGCGCGGAAACAAAATTCGTGCGCAAGCCGGAATCACCCAGCGTGCCGCCGACGATTTGCTTNNGCGTTGAAGTTCAAAGAGGAAAGTGCGGTCAATTAAACCGGCGAAGATAAATTGGAGATGGCTGGATATGCATCGTCTTGCCACGATGCAGATTATGACAGGTTCCATTCTCATCGTACATTCCAAACGCTCAGACGTTAGGACCAGTTGCTGAATAGATTTTAAAGGATGCAAAATGCCTTGGCATAGAGGAAATATCCTTGCCAGCGCTTGCTGATCTTTTA
>PKZR01000155.1:0-632 GCA_003133815.1 Limisphaerales bacterium
CAGCTCATGCACTGGCTCGACGGAATGGCGCGCGTGAATTGATGGGTGATCGGATGGCCGCGCTCGTCTTTGCGAATCGCTTTGTCGGCGGAAAAACTCAAGCCTTGGTTGCCGTATTTTGCATACCAGCCGGAATCGGTCGGCGAACGGTCATTGGCGTAAACGACGTGGCACGCCGTGCAGCCGCTGCTGCGATAATCGCCCGGATGATTGTTCGAGCCCATGAAATCCAGCAGCGGATCGTTCAATCGCGTTTTCTGCAGATTCAAAAACACCGGATCGGTGCGGAGCAATGTGCCGAGTCCGCGATCGCTCAAACGGCGCGCGGGCTTGCCGGGTTCTTCAAACGGATTTGGATTTCCAAGCTGCAACTGTTCCTCGCCGCCGCGCTCAAAGATGCGGAGCAAATTGCTCGGCTGGCTGATGTCGAAGCGCGGCAGCGGATCAAGGAACGGCAAAATGCCATGCTGCTGCGTCATCTCCGGCGTGACCGGCACGGGACTTTCCAAACGCAACGGCTCGCCGTCCGCCGCGTAAGCCTGGCCGAAGCGGTAGTTTTTCGCGGGATACGCGCCGTTGTTGTAGAGCGCCGCGCCCCAAAGCATCGCACCGTGACGCATCATGCTGTGGCC
>PKZR01000155.1:654-2962 GCA_003133815.1 Limisphaerales bacterium
GGCGCGACGTGCGCCTGTCGTTGCGTGAGTCCGGACGTGGCGTTGCCGCCGTGACAATCCGTGCAGCCGAGCACGACATTTTTCGACGCGTGCATCGGCTCGACGCCCGCGTGACATTCGAGGCAGCCGCGCGATTTTGAGTCGGCGTCGGCCTGCGACTGGTCAATCCAGTTCGGTTTCGGCAGAGTGTGCGCGGGGTCGGGCGGCAGATTGCGCGGCACGGAAATTTGAGGGCCGGAGCCGTCAACATTATCCTCCGCGTGCGCTTGAACAATTATTGCCAGCCACAAAACCGCGAAATGAAGAATGAAGAATGAAGAATGAAGAATTGCAAAAGAACGGCGCGGCGAAACCATTCCTGCATTCTTCATTTTTGATTCTTCAGTTGTCTTCATGTCAATAGGTGAACGTGACCGCAATCAGCCCGCTGTAAGGAAACGCCGTGGCATTGCCGCTGTTGCTGTCGAATCCGGGCACGTTCGCGCCGTTGTTTCCGTAAATGTCGCGGTAGCCTTCTCCCGGAATCAGCACGCCGAAACCGGCGGAGAAGATGATATTGTCCGTGAGCAGCGGGCGATACTGAAAACCGATGCTCAAATCGTAGCCGACCTCGTTGTCCACTTTGTCCGTGAAGAGCGCGGTCTTGAGCGCGTCGGTATTGGCGAAGCGGATGTAATTTGCGTTGAGAAACGAGCGCAGCTTCGGCGTCAGGTCAAATTCCGCGCCGAGGCCGTAAATGAAAACGCCGGGGTTCACAAAATTCGCCTGTCCCTCGGTTTTGCTGCTGCGCAAATCGGGGACGAGGCTGCTGTCGTTTTTCAAATTGATCGCCGTGCCGCCAAGATTGAAACCCTGCCGCGCCCAAAAACTGAACGGGCCGCCGGTGAAATTCGGATTGTCCACGATCGTGTCGAAGCCGGTGCCTTTGCCATCCGTCGCATTTCCGTCGCCGGACGCGTAGAAAAACGACGCCTTGTAGCGCGCCCAATCGTGGTCGTAGGAAACTTCCAGCGCGGCCATCTGAGCGTTGATGCTGACCGGCTGGCCGGCGAGGCCGTTGAAATCGTCGCGGCCGAATGCCTGATAAATTTGATGCGAGATGTTGAGCCGCCCGATGTGGCCGTCGCCGCCCCAGCCGAGGTAATAAACTTGTTCATCGTGCGGACGCACCGTGCCGAGCGGTTCGGGGCGCACAAGATTGCCGTTGTCGTCGTAATGCACTCCGCCGTGGTCGAGGTTTGCAAGAAAGCTCCACTCCGCCGTATAGCCCGGCCAGATGAAATCCTGCCGATACAAGTTTGCGATGATCACTTCCTGGTCGCGGGCGTCGAACGTGTTCAATTCCGAGTCCGTGTCCTTCTCGCGCATGTCGAAGACAGCGAGATTGTATTGGTAAAGATTGTTGTTCCAATTGCCGAAGAGCCGCGCACCGAGGTTCACGTCGTTGAAAAGAAATCCGCGAAAGTCCGCGTTGAACGGCTGGTAGCCGACGCGCAGCGAAACAAAATCGTAATTGTCCGACAAATCCTTGAGATGAAATTCCACGAACCCCTGCTGCAACGCGAAAAAAGTCTTCGTGCGCTGCGTGCTTGTGCTGGAGTTAAAGCCGCTTGCCGAAGACGATATCGGCGTGACCTGGCCCAGCAACAGCGAGCCGATGTCGCCGGGGTTTAGGACGAAGCCATTGTTCGGCGGCGGNNTGATTTGCTCGCCCTGGCCGTAAAATTCATTTTCACCAGATGCCGCCGTGCTGACGCCGCTCGGCACCGGCACGCGCCGGATTTCCGTCACCGTTTCCGACGACGCCGTGAGGTCGAGAAAGATGTCCTGCCCGATGATGGGCAGATCGCCCTTCAGCAGACTTTGCTTGTAAGGCGACCACAGCATCGGCTCCGGCGTTTCGTAGGGCTGCTCCGCCACGCCGCTCGTGTAGCGTTTCCACGGCACGAACCCGATACGCCAGCGGTCGGGGCGCGGCACGGTGTTCGTCGGATAATCCACATTGCGCAGCGAATAATCCGGCAGGCTGAAGTCCTGGTAAATCTTCAACTCGCGCCGCGTGTTTTCTCGCGGCAACGCCAGGCCGTCCGGCAGCGGCCCGGAACCAAAGCTGCGCGGCGGCGGATTTGTCGGCGGCACCATTTCCACGGCACGGACATTTTCGCGCGGCAAAGATTTGTCCGGCGGAATTTCCGGCGGCGTGAACAGCGGCGGTGCGCTCGGCTCATCGAACAGCGCCGCAGGCAGGTTAGTCGCCGGACGCAGGCTTGCGCCGGGATCGGGATCGAACTGCGGCGACGGCCCGGAA
>PKZR01000385.1 GCA_003133815.1 Limisphaerales bacterium
AACCGCGTTTGCACCGGCTGGGGCATTCCTGGCACCTGGTATTTTGAACGCGGCATCTGGCAAAATTCCCATGTTGTCAAAGGCACTGCACCCGTTGGCTGGAATGATGCTCATTCCTGGCTTGAGGCAAAAATCGGCTGGGAAAATCTCGGCGTGAAATTTCGGCACGCGATCCGCGCCAGGACAAAGCCGGTGGAACGTGTCGGCGGCTTGCTTCAAGACTTGATGCACGCCATTCGCGGCTATTGTGGCCGTGACGAGCGGCGTGATTGTCCCGACGCAACCAAACGGGCAATGGATGAATTTCAATCACCAAAATTCCGGCGTGAGAGTCATCCGGGCGAATTATTTTTGTCATTCGATGAATGGCACAATCAGCTTGGCCAGGTGATAGACCGTTACAATGCCGCCAGCCAGGATGGAAAGGTTTTGAACGGCTTGAGTCCTGACGAGGCTTTTGAAAAATGCTGGCCGCACAATAATCCGCCGACGCGCCTTGATGCTAGTAGCTGGCACTTGGTTGCGCATTACGTCCGGCCCGTGCCGGTGAACACGAACGGCATTTGTTTCCGCATCGGCAGCAAAAGTTTTGTTTATCGCAACGAACGCACTGGGCACGAGCGCGGCAAAACCGTGTTGGCCTGGTTTGATCCTGATTGCCCTGAATTTCTCTGTGTCACGGATATGAACCGTCAAAATCCCTATTTAGTTGAACGTGCCGACGCTGTTGATTTTCTTGCCGAGCCTGGCGATCCGGTTTTTGAACGTGAGATTGCCAAGGCCGCTTCACACAGCGCCTATCCGCGCGCCCGTTTCAATGTTCTTAAAGCCAAGTTTGCGCCGACGTATCGCCGCAACATTGTGGACGTTGAAACCGCCGAGACAGCGCAGGAATTCAACCGGCTGCGCACGGACAAACAGGCGGAGCAAAAACAAGTCTCCGCCGAGACTGGAAGAGCGCGGAAAAGTTTCAGCCGGATCGGAATGACATCGCCGCGAAAATTACGGCCCGGCCAGAGCGAAAGCGCGCAGCGTCTTGCGGAAATTTTGGCGGATGAGAAATCTATTAAAACGGAGGAATCAAAATGAGTAGCACGCGCCGAACGAACACGCCGGGAATTGTCAAACAGGAGCGTTTTGCATCCAGCCCCGAATTTGAGCGCGGCTTGATGGCAAATCTCGTTGCCAAACGATGCTCTGTTTTAGAGAGCGCGGCGGATCGTCAATTGATTTGGGCGATGCAATTGCTATCGCATCGCGCAGGAGGATTAAAAAAGCTCGCCACGGACTTGATGGCCTTTTTCCCAGAACGCCTGGCATCGGATTCAATGCAGAAATTCGGCATGAAGCCGGGTCAGGTTTATTCCGCCGAGCAAGTCAGAATTGTGCGTGATGAAATCGGCGGCGGAGATATTTGCACGCCGGCCTTTCCGCTCAAGGGCGAAATTCCGTTTGATTGGAGCGCATCGGGTTTGCTTAATGACGGGGAGTGCCGCACAAATCGCGCAGAAAGTAGGCAACGCGAAGCTGGCAAATTCCCGTCGAGTTATCCGGTGTCAGATTTTGTAAAGTGGTGCCAGGCTGCCGCTACGCAGCATCTTGAAAAACACCTTTTGGCGCTTTGTCTTGATCCGGCGATTCCGGTAGCCGATGGCTCGGCCTGGTATTTTCCGGCGCTCGTTTCTTCATTGCGTGAATTCATGGCCAGCCGGTTTGAATCGCATTGCAGACAAACAGTTGTCACCAGCCTTGGCGAGCGCGTCCATGATGCGCTGGATTACACGGCGGAAACCGGCAGCATGTCTTTGATCGAAGGGCCGGCGCGTTTTGGGAAAACTCACAGCGTCAAAGACTGGTGCGAGCGCAATCCGGGCCGCGCTCGTTATGTCCAAATGGAATCAAGCCGCGACGAAATGAGTTTCTTCCGCGCAATCGCAAAATCCCTTGGTGTCAGCATCCGGTTGAATTCCAAGGCGCAGGAATTGCGCCAGCGCATCGAGGAGACATTGCAGGGCGGCGATCTGATGCTGGTGATAGATGAGGCTCATTATCTCTGGCCGAACTTGATTGATTCCCGGACGTTGCCGGGGCGAATAAATTGGATTCTGACGGCGCTTGTTAATAATGGCGTGCCGGTTGCGCTGGTGACGACGCCGCAATTTTTGCGGAATCAAAAAGAGTTTGAAAACCGAACGCGATGGACCAGCGAGCAACTTACTGGACGCATTGGCCATTATGAGCCGCTTCCCGACGCGCTGACGGCGGCGGATTTAGAAAAGGTTTCCGCTTCACTTTTACCAGGGGCGGATGCTAAAACCATCGAGATGCTGGTGGCATATGCTCAAGCATCGGCAAAATATCTCGCCGGCATTCGTCACGCCGTGGATCGCGCAACTTTTATCGCGCGCAAAGAAGGTCGCGAAAAAATTCAATTCGCCGACGTGAAACAGGCGCTCAAACAAGCCGTCATTCCATCTGATTCGGCCTTTGCCAATGCAGTTGGCGCAACCAATAACCCGGCCCGCAAACGCGCTGCCAGGGCATTTGCAACGCCATTGCAAACCGATTTAACCGCGCCGGCC
>PKZR01000143.1 GCA_003133815.1 Limisphaerales bacterium
GCGGCGTGTTGAGCAGAAATGTCCCGCCCGGCACCAGCGCGCGCAGCATTTCGTAGCGGTCCAAAAATCCCGGCAGGTGGCAGGCGATGAAATTCGCGCTGGAAACCAGATAGGTCGAGCGGATCGGCTGCGGGCCGAAGCGCAGATGCGACACGGTCATTGAACCGGATTTTTTTGAATCATAGACAAAGTAGCCCTGCGCGTAATTGTCTGTTTCCTCGCCAATGATCTTGATGGAATTTTTGTTCGCGCCCACCGTACCGTCAGCACCAAGACCGTAGAATAATGCGCGCACCACATTTTTCGGCTCGGTGGAAAATTCAGGGTCGTATTTGAGGCTCGTGTTGGAGACGTCGTCGGTGATGCCGACGGTGAAATGGTTTTTCGGCACCACGGAAAGGTTGTCGAACACCGCTTTGACCATGGCCGGCGTGAATTCCTTCGACGACAAACCGTAGCGGCCGGTGAAAACCTGCGGCAACGACATCAAATGCGAGCGGCGGGCTGCGGTCTCTTCCATCAAAGCAGTGACGACGTCCTGGTAAAGTGGTTCGCCCGTCGCGCCCGGTTCCTTTGTGCGATCAAGCACCGCTATTTTTTTCACGGTCTTCGGCAGCGCCGCCACAAAACGTTTGCCGTCGAACGGGCGATACAAACGCACTTTTAGCACGCCCATTTTTTCACCCTTTGCGACCAGATGTTCGACGGTTTCGTGTGCGGTTTCGCAACCGGAACCCATCAACACGATGACGCGCTCCGCGTCCGGCGCGCCGATATAATCGAACAGATTATATTTGCGCCCGGTCAGCTCCGCAAATTCGTCCATGACTTTTTGAACAATGTCGGGACATGCGGAATAAAAGCTGTTCGCCGCCTCGCGTCCTTGAAAAAACGCGTCGGGGTTTTGGGCCGTGCCGCGAAGAACCGGCTTGTCCGGCGACATCGCGCGCGCACGGATTTCTGCAATCAATTTTTCGTCAATCAACGCGCGCAAAACTGATTCGTCGAGTAGTTCAATTTTTGAAACCTCATGCGAGGTGCGGAAGCCGTCGAAGAAATGGATGAACGGCAGCCGCGAACGCAGCGAGGCGGCTTGTGAAATCAGCGCGAAATCCATCGTTTCTTGAACCGAAGCCGCGCCGAGCATTCCCCAGCCGGTGGAGCGACAGGCCATGATGTCGCTGTGATCGCCGAAAATAGAAAGCGCGTGCGTGGCGACAGTTCGCGCGGTGACATGAAAAACCGTCGGGAGCAATTCGCCCGCGAACTTGAACATGTTCGGAATCATCAGCAGCAGGCCTTGCGACGCGGTGAACGTGGTGCTGATGGAGCCGGTCTGCAACATACCGTGGACGGCGCCAACCGCACCGCCTTCGCTCTGCATTTCGATGATGGCAGGCTGCGTGTCCCATATGTTTTTTTTGCCTTCGGACGCCCATTGATCGCACCACTCGGCGATTGGCGATGACGGAGTGATGGGATAAATCGCCATCGCTTCGTTGAGGCGGAAGGCGACGTAGGCGGCGGCCTCGCAGCCGTCAATGGTTTTGAAAACGGGGGATTTTTTCATATCAAATCAAGTGTCTATGTGAACTTAAAATTATTTTTCGGCTTGGCCTGTCGCCAGTGCTCGAAGTCACATTAAACGTCTGCCGATTCAATGACTTTCCATTTATTGTCAAAAGCACCCCCTCCTTTGCGGATTGTTCAGCAGCAAACCAAAACCAAATCAAGCAGTGAGAATTACCGTTGCCTAAAGGAAATGAAATACAGCCGGAATCCATTGAAATATTAGCGCCGATTTGCGCTTGGCTTTCAAAAGCATCTGGCAGTAAACCCCATCGTTCAACGAACTCGACGCTCTTGCAAAACACCGCTTCATTTGATGTCAGGTTTGTTTCACGGCGCTTAGACAACACGTATCGCGAATAACTCTCGAAGAGAACAAAAGTCAAAGATGCATTTAATTCACAACCTTTTTCAAACCCTCGATTCCGAGGATCTGGCTTGGCGGGCTAGTTTGGCGAAAGTCAAATCAACCGGACTGGCGATCCATTGAATCGCGGAAGCTTCATCTGAGAAAATTTGAATGATGATCTGCGGGTTCGTATTCAAGGTCTGAAACATTGTGGCGTATCCCAAATGATGGCTGTTGCAGGCGATGATGGCCGACTTAAATGCGTTCGGAAATTGGATTTTCCCGCGGTTGGCCGCCAACACGGATATGTCCGGATAATGGATCGCCATCTCCTCAATCTGTGTCATGTCAGTTATCCGATGCGGAACGACTTTGACATTGATTTCGTAATTCTGGGATTCTGCGGCGAGGGCCAAAAGGTCATGGGCGGTGACACAGCCTTTGAGCGTCACGCGAACCACCTTCTTTTCAACTGTAATTGTGTATGGCATTTAATTTACTTCCCGTTCTATAAACAACCGAAACGCGCCGATATCCCCCCGAAAATGTCCGTCCTCCAAGCCAGCGAACGCGAGAATTATTTTTTGAAGCCAGATTGTCCAGAAAATTATCAGGGGTTGAAACGAATTATGGGATTTCAGCGCCGTTGGAGAGGCATATTTACATCGGCGCAACTGAATTCCATTAGGATTGCTATGGCCGGAACGATTGGCAAAACTAGACATTCTTGGCAGCCTTTTTGCCATCAAAAAGCCCGTCGCGTTTGGGAGTGCACCAAAGCCAGACCGCCGCACAGATGCTTGCGGCCGCAATTCAGTATGTGTAGCTGGCGTTGTAAAGATTGCTTTCCGGATCGTGAATGACCTTGAATCCCACCTTGCCGCAGATGTGGTGCATGGCGTGGTTCTCGGCAAGAACTTGGCCGGTAATTTTGGACAGCTTTTCCACTTTGCCAATTTCAATAAGCCGGCGGAGGAGTTCGGTGCCAAGTCCCTGCCGGTGCCAGGCATCGCTGATGAGCAGGGCAAATTCACCCTCGTTTGTCCCGGTCAACTTGCTCAAGCGCCCTACAGCGATGATTTTTTTCTCNNACGCTCTCCTCGGACAATGTCTCGTGAAATTTCACCATCGCCGGCTCGTCCTCAGGTTTGATTGGGCGGATGATGACCGACGCCCTGTTTTTCAATTTCCACGGCTTGGCGTATTGAATCGGATACGGGCGTATGGCAGGCCTTGGCAATTTGTCCTCCGGCGTCTTTGGATCGTGCA
>PKZR01000132.1 GCA_003133815.1 Limisphaerales bacterium
TTTTGCAATGCCTCGATCTGCTGTGCCACAGCGTTCCAATCCGTCGCTGCGCCAGCCGTCGCCATTTCTTCGGGCGTCAATGTCTGGACTTTTGCGGGACCTTCGTCGGCATAGGTAATCGTGATGCACTCGCTGCGGACATCGTCCAGATTGACGTGATATTTCTGCTGAATCTTCTCGCGCAGGTTTTGCACGGACATGTTCTTCTGCGCAAGTTCCACTTCAATTGCACCGCGCTGGTTCTGCAATTCGGTCAAACGGCTGCGCTGCGAACGCAAGCTTTCGTCGCGCGACGCGATTTCCGTTTCCTGCGAATTTTTCCGCCCAAGCAATTCCGCCGCCTGCGCGTTCACCAGCTCGCGGTCGTGGGAAATCTTTTCGATTTGCGAGCGCGATTCCAAAATCTCCGACTCCGCCTGTTCCTTGCGCGAGATGAACGACGAACATTCGCCTTTTCGCTGTTCGATGACCTGCGTGAGTTCGCGGATGCGCTGGGCCAATGATTGCTGCTGCTGGCGGAACGACACGGCAAGCTGCTCGTCCGACGCGAGCGCGATTTTGCTTTCGGTCAGCGCCGTGTTCGCCACGTCGCGCTGCTGCCGCAAATTTTCCAGCTCGTTGGTGAGCGCGGCGACAGCTTCCTGCGCGGCGCGTTCGCGCGATTCCAATTCGTTTAACTGCGCCGTCAGCGCGTTGCGTTTTTGCAAACCTTCCTGCTCCTGCGCCGCGAGGCTCTGGACTTCAAAAATGACCGTGTCAATTTTCTGGTGCAGCAGGCGGTTGGAATTTTGCAGCGCGTTGAATTCGCCTTCGNNGCGTCGCAATCGCGACTTCCTGTTCGCGCAATTCCGTTTGCGCCTGTTGTAAACTGGCTTGAAGTTCAGTCTGCTCGCCCAGCAACACGCCACGCTTACGGCTGGCATCGGCAACGCGATTTTGTATCATCATCAAATCATTTTGTAGTTCCGTGATTTGATTTTTGCGTCCAAGGATTGACGCAGGCGCCTTCGGATTGCCATGGCCGTTCAGATAACCGCCGGTGTAAATCCCGTGACGGCTCAACAAATCGCCTTTGATGGTGACGAAATCGCAGCCCGCGTGGCCGTTCTGGATTTGGGCCGTCGCCGTCGGCAAATCGGACGCGATAAATGTGCGGCCCAGCAGCGCGCGCAAGAGTTTTTCAACGGAAGGTTCGGTTTGGATGACGTCGAGCGCACGGACAATCTGGCCGGGCTTCAATCCGTTTGTCGCGGCGGTTTTATTTTCGTCCGGCGACAATTCCCCGCCGAAGACAAGCTGCTTGTCGTCGGGAATTCCAATGGAAAGTGCGGCAACGCTGGCGCGGCCGGATTTGTTTGCGCTCAAGTCGGCGAGAATTTCCTGTGCGGATTCCGGCTGCTCGGTCAAAACGAGTTGCAGGTGATGGCCGAGCGCGTTTTCGACGGCGACGACGAATTGTTCCGGCACGCGGATGCGATCCGCCAGGGAGCCGATGACCGAGCGCGATTGCCGCAACGCCGCGACCGTGCCCGCGTCGAAACCCTCGTGCGAGCCTTCGAGCTGTTCGAGAACCGTCAGGCGCGAGCGTGTCTCGGCCTGCTGCTGCAAGAAATGATCCTGCTCGACTGACGACTGCTGCAATTCATTCTGCAATTCACGCAGACGATTTTGGCGCTGCTCGACCGAGCCGCGCGTCGTCGCGACGTTCAGTTTTTCGACTTCGACGCTCGCGGTGAATTCGTGCAGGCGCGATTCGAGCCGCGTGCGTTCTTCTTCAAGCTGCACTTTTTCGGCGGAAAGTTTCTCGAGGCGGATCGTGTTGCCCTGCTTCTGCAAATCGAGCGCGGTGATTTCGTTGCGGATGCGCGTCAAATCCTGCGCGGCGGAAAACGCGGTGGACTGCGCGTCGCGCAAATCTTCCTGCAAACGCTTCAAATCATTTTCAACCTGCGTCAGCGCGAATTGTTTTTTCTCGAGCGCAAGTTTGTGTTCGGCAAGCGCGGCTTCGGACTGGGACAAATGCTGTTTCACATTCGCCAATTCTTCCTCGGCGGCACGAAGACGTTCTTCGGACTGCGAAATCTCCGCGAGCGCCTTGGAATTTTGCGACGCGATTTCGTTCAATCGTTCCTCGTTGAACTGAATCCTGCTTTCATGCCGGTCAATTTCACCTTTCAATTCCAAACCGCGCTGCTGCTGCGCGGCGACTTCGTGTTCCAATTCCGAAAGCCGTTCGCGCAATTGTGAAATCTCATTTTCAAAACGTAAAACGTCGTTCGAGCCTTGCTCGATCTCGTTCCTCAAACTTTCGACGGCGGAATTTTTTTCGGAAATTTCCGCGAGCAACACGTCGAACTGATGCCGCGCGAGCTGCGTTTCGAGATGTTGCAGTTCCAGTGAAATTTGTTTGTAGCGTTTTGCTTTTCCGGCCTGACGCTGAAGCGAACCGATCTGGCGTTTCACTTCCTTGATCGTGTCGGCGACGCGCAAAAGATTTTGCTCGGTGTATTCGAGTTTGCGGAGCGATTCTTTTTTCTGCGATTTGAATTTCGTGATGCCGGCGGCTTCCTCAAAAATCATCCGACGGTCTTCCGGTTTGCTCGAAAGAATCTGCGTGATGTGACCTTGCGCGAGAATGCTGTAGCTCGTGCGGCCGACGCCCGTGCCCATGAAAAGCTGCTGGATGTCCTTGAGCCGGCACGGAGTTTTGTTCAGAAAATATTCGCTGCCGCCGTCGCGGAAAATCCGGCGCGTCAGCGTCACCTCGTCATAGGCCACCTCGACGCCCGCCGCGCGCAAACTTTCCTCGCCCACACCGCCGAGCGTGAGCGACACCTCGCCCATGCCCATCGGTTTGCGGCTGTCCGTGCCGTTGAAAATCACGTCCGCCATTTCGCCGCCGCGCAACGCCTTGGCCGATTGCTCGCCCAGCACCCAGCGGATGGAATCGGAGACATTGGATTTGCCGCAGCCGTTGGGGCCGACGATGGCGGTGACACCGGGTTGAAAGTTCAACGCGGTCTTGTCCGCAAAGGACTTGAAACCAAAAACGGTCAAATTTTTGAGATACATGTTTTGAACTGCGCCAAGGCAACCAAAGTTGCCCGATTAAGTAAAGCAAAAACCACCATATACAGCGTAGCCTTGCTGTTGCAGGCACAACTAATTGGTGAGGAACCATGATTTGCGCTGTGCCGACAACTGCTTACTCTAATCCATCAAATCGTTGGCATTTATACGCTTCCCATGGGAATCCGTCAACTGGTTTTCGGAAAAGGGGTTAATCGAAAAGTTGGCCGCTAGAGCGGTTCAAGTAAAACTGTGGCCATGTAAACCCGATCCCTGGTAGGGCGGCGCTGCTGCGCCGTCAGCGTTGCGGCAGCAACGCCCTACCTTTGAAATGGCTACAGTTTTCCCTAAACCGCTCTAAAAAGGCGAATGCACGCCTCACCGGGAGCGCCGGCATCTTGCCGGCAAAGACATTGGATGTCGCTGATAGACTCGATGTCTTTCTGCAACAATTCCAATTGACGATTGATTTTGCCTAATGGCGCACCGATTTCGTGAATGACGATGTCAACCATGTGGCCGAGTCCAGAGGACATCAATAGACGTGAGAAAACTTCTTGAACCCTCTCTACGCCTTCTTTGACCTTTTTGTCGGTTTCGGAAATAAGAGTAGTAACAGGATGTGTCGGTCCGAGTTCTTGGCGGACTTTTTTTACAGTAGGCCCTAAATCAAAGGCTTCAAAGATTGGTTGAGCGGCATCAGCAGAATCTCGCCGGGGTCTTAAATTGTAACGTTCTATTTCTAACAGCTTCAACACCTCAACAAACCAAGCTTCAAGAGCTGTGTGTTCGTCATTTAGCACCATGCCTTCACGATTTGCTCGATCTGTAAGTTTTGCATTGCTCTCCCGTGATAATTGGATAGCGCCAACAATTTGGTTGTTAGCCAAACATTGGACAGGATTTTGCCTGCTGCGGGAGTCGAGATTAAGCCAGTCATTTCCCATTTGACCGTATGGGTAAACACGAAATCCATCTCGGTAAACACTGACGCCGCAGAAAGCATTTAAGGTTCTTCGCATTTCAGCGATTCCAATGCCAAGCCCCTTTCCAAGGGGCTCTAAACCTTCCTTGTCGCGAGGGCAGGTGGAAGCGGCGCGAAGCGAAAGGCTGGAAGATGATGGGAACGTTCAATCCCGCACTGCGGGACTCAACTTTCAACATCAAATCAAAAAAACTAGCCGGCAGGGATGCCGGCGCTCCCGGTTTGAACGGCTCGGCGATCCGTCCCTACCTTTGGTCGCACAAATCCGTGGCTCAGGTTTCCGGCGGCAAACGCAGCGTTGAATCCAGCGGC
>PKZR01000274.1 GCA_003133815.1 Limisphaerales bacterium
ACGTCAATGTGATACACCGTGCGGTCGAAGCTCGTGTAGGCGTTCATGTAACCGCCGGCCTCCTGCACCTCCTGGTCAATCCGGCTGCCGGGGCGCGTGGTCGTGCCCTTGAAGAGCATGTGTTCGAGCACGTGCGAGAGGCCCGCGCCGAGCCAGCGGCCCTCATGGATGCTGCCCGCCGCGCACCAGGCCTGCACGGACACCACCGGCGCGCTGTGATCTTCGCGCACGATGATGACCAGGCCGTTGTCCAGCGTGGTGAGCTTGACGCCGGGCGGCAGCGACGGGATTGGTAGCAAATCTTTAGTCATTTCAAATTGAGTCGGATTGGGAGGATATTCGGAAATGAGCGCGGGGCAATCCAATTTGCTTTTTGCCTCGTTCTTTGGTCAACATTTTGTAACAATCTTCTCAATAAACCCAATTTGCATTATTGACAATTTCAGTGGGACATGAAAAGTTACCGTAGCGGCTCGCATGAAGAATCTCCAAGCTGAAATTTGTGTCAATGGGCAGGCTGATACTTGCCCATGTGAATTTTAATCAAATAAGAGGTTCATGATTAATTTCTGGCATGCCGCGACTGCGGTCATCGAAATCCTGGTTCTGACGGGCGTGGTTTCGATTGTTCTTGGCCATCTGGGCACATGGCGGCATTTCACAAAGGCAACTCCGCCCGCACTCCCGGAACACGCCCCCAAGGTGAGCATTTTGAAGCCCATTGAGGGCGCCGGGCCGAACCTCTATGAAGCCCTCGCTTCCTTTTGCCGGATGGATTATCCCGGCGAGGTGGAAATCATCGTCGGCACCATCCGGCCGGACGATCCGGTGGTGGCGGTGGTCGGGCGGCTGCGCACGGAATTTCCCGGACGCGACATCCGGCTGGTGTTTGCCCGGCTGATCGGCACCAACCGCAAGACGAGCATCATGGAAACAATCTGGCAGGAGGCGACCGGGCAGTTCCTGTTTTTCTCCGACGCCGACGCCGTCGCGCCCAGGGATTATTTGCGCCAGCTCGTGCCAAGACTGGCTCAACCGGAGGTAGGCTGCCTCACGTGCATGTTTCGCGGAATCAAGGCGCACAGCATCGGGGGCAAAATGATAGCACTGCATTTCGGCTTTAATTATCTGCCGCAGTGGATGCTCGCGCAGTGGACGACCGGAATCCACTGGGCCGTCGGAATTACGATGGGTGTTCCCCGCGAAGTGCTGGAGAAGCTGGGCGGTTTCAAGAGTTTTCTGAACCATCTTGCCGACGACTACGAACTTGGCCATCGAGTGTCGCAGCTTGGCCTTCGCGTCATCGTTGCGCCGTTGCTGGTGGATTGCGTGATGTCGGAGGAATCGTTCGGCAAATCATTCGCCCGGATGCTGCGCTGGAAACGCACCATCCGCCGCGCGCGAGGCCGCCAGTTTCTCGGCGTCATCGTCACCTATCCGGTTTTTTGGGCGCTGATTCTGGCCCTCATCCAGCCGCTCGCCTGGTGGTCGTGGAGCGCGCTCGGCATTGTGGTGGCTGTTCGCTGGCTGTTCGCCGCGGGATTGCAGGCGGTTGTTAAAATACCCGACTGGCCGCGCGCCTGGTGGCTTCTGCCGGTCGTGGATGTCGTGGAGGGGATCGCTTTTTTTGGCGCCTATTTCGGCAACATGGTTTTCTGGGCGGGCCGCAGCTACTTGCTGCTTTGCGACGGAACTCTTAAACCGGCCGATCCGGACACGCTGCGGGGAAAAGTCGCCCCGGTTGCCACAGCAAAGAATTGAAATTGCAGTTGGAAACTGCCTCACGNNTTTCACGTCTGTGGCGGCGGGGAGCGTTGTGCTTTTCGATTTCATATGATTGCTGTATCCGATGAACGCCGTGCCGAGAACGATCAGCACGACCCCGATCCAGCGCGCCGCATCAATGTCTTCATGCAGGAAAAACTTCGCGGCGAGCACCGTCATCACAAACCCCACTGCCGTCAACGGCCAGATAAAACTCACGTCGCCCTGGCCCAGCAGATATTGCAGTTGGGCGAAAAAAATGGTCAGCAGCAGCAGGCCCAGCAGCACGTTCTTGTTCGTGAACCAGTCGCCCACGAGCTTGAGCAAATTTAACAGCAGGGGGGTGCTGGTTTGGCGTCCGGTGTAGCGCGGACCGATCTGGTCGAGCCCTTTCTTAAGGCTGACGACGCCGACGGCTTCGAATGAGAACGCGATTACGAGGATGATCAGGATTTTTGTCATGGCACATGTTTTGGTGTGAGTGTGGCGGGTTGCACTGGCCAGGTCGGAGGCCATGATTTGACGGCTTCGCGTTGCGCCTGATGGCCCGCGCCGGCACTGCCGTCAAACGAAGATAGTGTAAGATGCCATGTTTTGCTCATGCGAAATAAACTGATAAACATTGGCTTTTGCCTCGTTTCATTTCAGGCCGAGTATCATCCCCCGCAGCTCAATTTCAAAGCTTTTTCAAGATTGCCGGTCGTCCTGGCCGAACAGGTGAGCCGTCTTTTCCCTCTTGGCAAACTGTCAGCACAGACTTTGCTTCTTGGGATAACTGGGAGATTCAGGGAGTCGCCAGACGATAAAAGCCGTTGCTGTTGGATGGCGCCACGGTGATCTGATCCTGTAAATTGGTTAAATTAAGAACCGGCGTGTTCGTCACGTCTGACCACGAAGCCAGGTCGGAGCTTTGCTGCATCACAAAATTGGTTGAAGGAATGATCCAAGAAAGTTGGAAGCTACTATTTGTTGGCACAATGTTCAATTGCGGCGACGGCGTGGAAAATGAAATGTAAATTGGGCCTGGTCCGAGTAAAAGGCGTCCACCAGCAGTCAACATTGTTCCTAACGCGGCAACTACTATTTTATTTTCATCCGCCGAGCACGCTATTGCAACTGAATCTGAAATGTTGGTTTCTTGAGTCCATGTCGCTCCTGAATCAGTTGAAGTATAAATTCCGCTGCCATTAATAGCGATGAGCTTGTTTCCATCCGCTGATGAGACAATACGATTGGCACTAAAATTGGTATTGATTATCCAAGTCTCGCCGGAATCTGTTGATATACCGAAGCCGCCGTAAGTAGAAATTCGCCCTCCCCCGGGCAAAGTTACGGATGTTGAAAGGCCAACGGTCGCTAACTAATTTCCATCAGCAGACGAAC
>PKZR01000079.1 GCA_003133815.1 Limisphaerales bacterium
GACATGATGAACAAGGCCACCGACGCGATCCATGAAATGGTCCGGGCGCTCCGTCATATTGACGACATGGAAAAGATGAAGACCTTCAACGACCGGCTCCAGCTCGTCGAGGTCGAGGCCGACCGGCACATGAACGAATGTCTCCGCGATCTTTACGGCGGCAAATACGACGCCATCCGCGCCATCGTCATCCGCGATGTTTATGAGCTGATGGAAAAGGTGGTGGACCGCTGCCACGACGCCGGCAACGTGGTCATGCAAATCGTCCTCAAAAACTCCTGAATGCGGAATGCGGAGTGCGGAATTCAGAGTTCGAATCGGGAAATCAATCATGAACTATAACAATTTAGTGAACGCTTTAGACATGGTAATGGCAATTCCGCGTTCCGCACTCCGCACTCCGCATTCCGAGCTGCCTTCCACGCGTTCCGCATTCCGAATTCCGCGTTAATTATGTTGTTGATCCTGCTCGTCATTTTCATCGCGCTGGTGTTCACCTACATCAACGGGTTTCACGACACGGCCAATTCCATCGCCACGGTCGTGTCCACCAAGGTGCTCACGCCGCGTCAGGCCATCGTGCTGGCGGCGTTCTCGAACCTCATCGGCGCGTTCTTCGGCACGGCCGTCGCGGCGACGATTGCGTCCGGCCTCGTGGACGCGCAGGTGGCGACGATGCCGGTGGTGTGCTGCGCGTTGCTCGCGGCCATCGTCTGGAGCCTGTTGACGTGGTGGTTCGGGCTCCCGTCGAGTTCGTCGCACGCGCTAATCGGCGGATTGTGCGGCGCGGTGCTGGCGGCTTCCGGCAAATGGTCGTCAATCATCTGGTCAATCCCCGACAAGGAACATTGGTGGAAGAGCAAGGGCATCCTGTGGAAAGTCATCTTCCCGATGGTCACGTCACCGCTGGCGGGTTTCATCGGCGGGTTTTTGTTGATGGGCCTTTTGTATTTCCTGCTGCGCAACTGGCGGCCCGTGACGGTGAACCGCACGTTCGGCAAACTGCAGCTGGTGAGCGCGAGCTACATGGGCTTCGCCCACGGCACCAACGACGCGCAAAAAACGATGGGCATCATCACGCTGGCGCTCGTGGTGGCCACCAAGACGGGACTGCTGCTGTCCGCGCCCGCGTGGCTCGCCTGGCTGCAAACGCCCGAAGGCACGCCCGCAGGTTATCTGTCGCCGGTCGCGTGGGTCATCACGCACCTGCCGGCGTGGATGCAATTCGGCTACCAGCCGCCGCCGCTGGACGCGAAAGCACAGTTCATCCCGGCGTGGATCACGGTTCTCTGCGCGTTGACGATGTGTGCCGGGACCGCCGCCGGCGGCTGGCGCATCATCAAGACGCTCGGCCACAAGATGGTGAAGCTCCATCCGGTCCACGGGTTCGCCGCGGAAGCCACCGGCGCGACCGTGCTGTTCACGGCGGCGCATTTCGGGATGCCGGTCTCGACCACGCACGCCATCACCACCTCCATCATGGGCGTCGGCTGCGCGAAAGGTTTCAACGCGCTGAAATTAAGCGTCGTGGAACGCATCCTCTGGGCCTGGGTGCTGACGCTGCCCGCGAGCGCCGCCGTGGCCTACGCGCTGGTGAAGGTCGCGCGTGCCGCAGGATGGCTCTGACGCCGGCCACGCCTTCCACAAACAATTCTTGCCACAAGCGCCCTTTCGTGCGATTTATATTTCGTCATTTGACGAAATGACAGACATGCATGATTTCATGGCCATCACCAAGGCGCTGTCCGATCCGAACCGGGTGCGCATCCTCCTCGCCCTGCGGCGGGGCGAGCTGTGCGTCTGCCAGATCACGGAGCTGTTCGGCTTCGCGCCGTCCACGGTGTCCAAGCACCTTTCCATTTTGCACCACGCGCACCTGATCCGTTCGCGCAAGACGGAGCGCTGGGTGTATTACCGGCTGCCGGACAAATCCGCGCCGGTGGCCGTGCGCGAGGCGCTCGGCTGGGTCCACAAATCGCTCGCCAGGACGGATGAGGCGGCGGCGGACCTGAAAAAGTTGAAAAAGATTTTGGAGACCGACCTCGCGGTCATCTGCCGCCGTCAGAAATGCTGAGCCATGAAACTGCATGAATTAAAAGCGACCCTCGCGCAACACTCGGCGGCGCGGGTGCGCTTTCAACTGCCGGACGGAGGGTTCGTGCCGGCCCATGCCCACGTCACCGAGGTGGCGCGGATCGACAAACGGTTCATTGACTGCGGCGGCACGTTGCGCACGGACACACTGTGCCGGTTGCAGACGTGGTTCGCGGATGATGTGGAACACCGGCTGACGGCCGGCAAGCTGGCGAAAATTTTTGCCAAGGCGGAAGGCATCCTGCTGACGGACGACCTGGACGTGGATGTGGAACACGAGGTCGGCCACATCACTCAGTTCCCGCTCGGCTCGGTGGAGATGGCGGATGGTGAAATGATCTTCCGGTTGACGGAACGGCACACGGCGTGCCTGGCCATGGACAAGTGCCTGCCCCCTGCCCCGCCGGTCTCCGCATTCAGCCCGCTGAAATTTAATTTCACTGAAACGCCCCCCGCCGGCAAATGCTGCGGCTGAACCGCACCCGGATCAATGAGCCTGCCCACCACACCCAAACGTCTTGCGTTCTTTGAGCGCTACCTGACCGTCTGGGTTTTTCTGTGCATGGTGGTCGGCGTCGCCTTCGGCAAACTGGCTCCGGGCATCACGACGGATTTGAGCAGGCTGGAGTTTGTCTCCGGTTCGCATGTCAACGCGCCCATCGCCGCGCTCATCTGGCTGATGATTTATCCGATGATGCTGAAGGTGGATTTCACCGCGCTCGGCGGCATTGCCAAAAAACCGAAGGGGCTCGCGGTGACGCTGTTTGTGAACTGGCTGGTGAAGCCGTTCAGCATGGCATTTCTCGGCTGGCTGTTCATGCAACACATCTTTGCCCATTGGATTTCGCCGGAGCTGGCGAAGGAATACACCGCCGGCCTCATCATCCTCGCCGCCGCACCCTGCACCGCGATGGTGTTCGTCTGGAGCTATCTCACCGACGGCGACCCGGCCTATACGCTCGTGCAGGTGGCGGTGAACGACCTCATCATGCTCGTCGCCTTCGCGCCCATCGTGATGTTTTTGTGCGGCGTGGCAAATGTCGTCGTGCCGTCGAAGGTTCTTATCACGAGCGTCGTGGTCTTCATCGTCATCCCGCTAGCGGCGGGATGGCTGACGCGAACCGTGCTGCTTAAATTGCGCGGCAAGGAATGGTTCGAGAAAAACTTCCTGCCAAAGTTTCAGCCCGTGACCATCTTCGCGCTGCTGCTGACGCTGGTTTTGATCTTTGCGTTTCAGGCGGAGAATTTGACGACGCGCTGGCTGGCNNGTGGCCGTGGCCATCACGCTGTTCGGCGCAGGTTCCGGCGCGGCGCTGGCGACGGTCGTCGGCGTGCTCGTGGAAGTGCCGGTGATGCTGTCCGTCTGCAAAATCTGCAACCAGTCGCGCGGCTGGTATGAGCAAAGATTAAATTAATCATATGTCAACCAACACCAAACCGACCATCCTCATCCTCTGCACCGGCAACTCCTGCCGCAGCCACATCGGCGAAGGGTTTTTGCGCGGCGCGCTTGGCGACATTGCGAACGTCCAGAGCGCCGGATCAAAACCCGCCGGCCATGTCCATCCGCTCGCCATCAAGGTCATGGCCGAGGTGGGCATAGATATTTCCGGGCACCGCTCGAAGCATCTGAAAGATTTTCTGGAGCAGCCGGTGTCCACCGTCATTACAGTTTGCGGCAACGCGGACCAGGCCTGCCAGATATTTCCCGG
>PKZR01000191.1 GCA_003133815.1 Limisphaerales bacterium
AGACCATCGCCGAATTGAAGCCGATTATTGCCAAATATATTTGAAGCCAACTTAAAGCAGCCGCCAATTTAGTTTTGCAGGCGCGCTACTCCACCACAGGATATATTGTCAAAATTCTTAAAGGCGCCGACAATCATAACTTTCCCATCAGCCTGCAATGCGATGCGCCAGACGGCATTGTCCGCTCCGGTTCCAGGGACAAAGCTTTTGTCCAGCGAACCATCCGCTTCCAAACGCGCGATGCGGTTGCACGGACTGCCTTGAACGTGCGTGAAGTCTCCACCAATCACAATCTTTCCGTCAGGTTGCACGGCAAAGCCGATAATGTCATCGTCCGGGCCGGCACCGGGATTAAAACTGGTGTCAACGGTTCCATCGGGATTCAACCGCGCGATCCGGTTCACAGCCACGCCGTTGAAGCTGGTAAAATTTCCGCCGATTAAAATTTTCCCGTCAGCCAGGACGTTCACCGCATAGACTTCCGCCCTGTCACCCGCGCCGCATTTGAAACTCTCATCCACGCTGCCATCGGGCAGCAACCGAACGAGGCCGCCGAAAGGCCGGTTGTCGAAGCTGGTGATTTTGCCGACGGCCAGAATCTTTCCGTCCGGCTGAAGTGCCAGGCCGGAAACGATGCCCGTCGCTCCGCCGCCGATTTTGAATGATCCGTCCAAAGTGCCATCCGCATTCAGCCGCACCATCCGGTTTTGGCTTTGATTGCGAACCCGGGTAAAGCTCCCGCTCACCAGAATTTTGCCATCCGGCTGGATCAGAATGGCGCGAACTTCACCGTTATAATTCACCGCCAACTTGAAGTTGTTGTCCACACTGCCGTCCGCATTCAACCGCATGACCCGGCGCGCGCCGTGTCCCGGCTGCATCCCATCGCCACCGACGAGAATTTTGCCGTCGGCCTGCAAGGCTATCGCATGAACCGTGCCCGACAGATTCGGCGCAAAATTCCCGTCCACGCTGCCGTCCGCATTCAGCCGGACAATCCTTTGGATGGGCTTGCCATCAAAAGACGTGTACTTCCCGCCGATTAAAACATTCCCGTCCGGCTGGACGGCGACGCAACGGACTTCACCGTTCGCGCCGGTTCCCGGATCAAAACTATTATCCCGCGAGCCGGGCGGACCCGCTTGTAAAATCACAGGGGAAGTTTTTTTGCCAGACGCCCCGTGCATCCGAATCAAGGAAGTAAAAAGTCCAGCAGCCAGAACTATAATTGCGAGAACTGCCGCAACCACCAGCACCATGCTTTTATTGGGAGGAACCGGCGCAAATTCAGGCGCAGATTTTGCCTCAGCCGCATTGTCCGTTTTAGCTTCAATTTCATTAACGGCCACCGCCTCCGCAGCTCCAGACGATTTGGCGGCAATCTCCGCCACCGCATCGGCTTTGATTTGCGGTTCGACCGGCTCCGGCGACTCCTTCCGTTCCAGCAATTGCAAAACTTCCTTCGCACTTTGCGGACGGTCGGCCGGATTTTTTGCGAGGCACCGCGCCACAACATCTTCCCAGACCGGCGAAACCGGGTCGTCCTGAATTTCCAGTTCCTTGACACGCTCGGTCATGCTCGGCGGCTTCAGGCTGCAAATCTGCGCAAAAACTTCGCCCTTGTAAAACGGCGGCGTTCCCGTGAGCAGATCAAAAATCGTCGCGCCAAGAGAATAAATGTCATCGGCCTTCGACGGCTCCGCGCCCATGACTTGTTGCGGGCTCAAGAAACCAAGCCCGCTGTAAAGGCCCTTCACCAGGCCGCGCCGCGAACTTTCAGCGCGCACCGTCTGCGCGAGCGCGAAATCCGTGACCTTGAGTTCTTCCTGCCCTTTGATGAGCAGGTTCGCCGGCTTCAAATCGCTGTGGACAATGCCGAATTCGTTATGCGCAAAATCCAGCGCCGCGCAAAGCTGATGAATCCAGCGCTCGATTTCCCCGACACGATAACAGCCGCACAGCTTGTCCACCTTCAACGTCGCCAGCGACCAGCCCTCCACGAATTCCACCACGACCGCCGCAGAGGAATAGTCGCGCATAAACTCGTAAGTCGCGGCGATGTTCGGATGCGCCAGCAGCCGATACCGTTGCACGTCCTGCTTGAGCCGTTCAACCACATTCGCGTCCGACAACAGCGCAACCGGCAAAAACTTCAACGCCACCTGCCGCGAATTCTTAATGTCCTGCGCCAGCCACACCTCGGAGATTTCGCCGCGACCAAGCAGGCGCTTCAGCAGAAAAAACCCGCCGCCCACGCGGTCGCCCGGCGACAATTTTTCCCCAGCACCCGCGCCGGATGAAAAGTTGGATAAGGCCATGACAATTACTTTTTTTTGATGTGCCGCCATTCCAAGAAAAAGGCGGGCGACGCGCCTGAAAGTAATGGCAGACGTTCGCAACACAAGTTCAATCCTTGCGCCGCGCGCCGGAGACTCTATTTTGCCCCTGCAAATGAACAAACGCGCCATCATCAAAAAAATTGTCGCCCGGCTCACGGACGAGCTGGAGGTCTATTTCCGCGCCGCGCAATTC
>PKZR01000093.1 GCA_003133815.1 Limisphaerales bacterium
TTTATTCAGCGTCTCCCTAACAGAAAACAGGCGAGTCGGTAAATTTCGTTGGCCTCGACAATCGGTTCTTCCATGGAGATTTGGCGGGTGAGTGTAGTGAAATCGCTGTAACGGACTTTGACTTGGACTGTGTGGGCTGCCAATTGGCGGTGTTTCAGTCTTTTTTCAATGTCCGCCGACTGTTCTTTCAGACAACGCCTTAAAATCCTTCGATCATCCGTGTCCTGTAAAAATGTTTCCTCGCCACTGATGCTTTTGATTTCATCTCCAATTTCCAGTGCTCGGTCATCTTCGCCAAATGCAAAATGCTTCAGCGTCGGACCAAATGAACCGACAAGTGCCCGCAAATCACCAGGGTAATCTTGCAGTTCACCAATCGTGCTGATGCCGACTTTGTTCAAGACCTGTTCAGTGACCTTGCCCACGCCATACAATGTTCGGACTGGCAAAGGTCTTAAAAACTGCACCTTTTCCTCGTCTGCAATCACAGTCAACCCGTCCGGCTTTTGATGGTCACTCGCAATCTTGGCCAGCAGCTTGTTTGATGCGATGCCGATGGTTGCTGTTAATCGCCGTTCCTCCTTTATCCGCTGCTTCAATACCGCAGCCAATGTCCGGGCCTTTTCCAGTGAAGCAGCCATGGTTTCATTCTGGCAGATGCTGGACATGTCGAGATACGCCTCATCCACGGACATCTGCTCCACAGTCGCTCCGGTGCTGGCGATGATTTCCATGATCCGATGAGATTCATCACGATAGGCATCCATCCTGGGGCGAACGAAGATGCCTTTGGGACAGAGCCGGCCTGCGGTGATGCTGGCCATCGCTGACCGGACGCCAAACTTTCTGGCTTCGTAGCTGGCGGCACACACCACTCCGCGTTGAGTTGGGGGCGAGCCAACAATCACTGGTTTGCCCCGTAAATCCGGGTCATCCCGCTGTTCCACTGAAGCGTAGAAAGCGTCCATATCGAGATGGAAGATGATCCGATACATAAAAGCTCAGGCTACACCCAACCCTGCACCCATTTAGTTGCGTCGGTCAATTCCTCCCATCGCAGCAAAAATCGGCGGCGCGTCATCACAGCCTCCATTTCAACTTCCTGAATCTTGTGCGTTGGCGCTTCGGGATTGATCACTCGCACGACCAGAAAATGCTTTTCTTTGTCACGTGGTTCCACTGCCGTCCATTTGCGCAACAACAGCTTTTCCGGGTTCAAATGATTTTGCTCATCCGCCGTCATGAATTCAGTTTGGAATGAAACGGCCCAACCGCGAACAAAAAAAATTGAGCTGAAATCCAAAAGGCGTATTGTCTGAATCACCATGAATGCTTCCCCAGAAAAAACGACGAGTGAATTTTCCAAGATCATGACGGCTGCTTGTGTCCGTCGTGGCTATTTGGAAAAACTTCATGCCGGCATCACACCCATCACCCGCACTGGTGATTTTTCCGATGTGAAAGTGATTGATGCTGACGGCCGGGAAATTCCATGGAACCAGATCTCACGCATCAATCAGGACGAAATGAAGACGCTCATTACTGGCGTTGTGAATCGCATCCATACATTTCTGGCTAGGACAATATTTTCCACGACCGAAGACAAGGCGTTTATGCAAGCCGTGGACAGAGCCGCCACACCTTGGACCAAAAATTGGGATGAACCTAAATATCTGCCCGATTTTTTGGTGCCGAGATCAGAAGGGGAAAATAAGCCTTGGTAGGCTGTGCATTCAGAATGGTGCTGAATTTGGTTGGAGAGCTTGCAATAAAATGACGCAATCAAACGCCCATGAACACACCTGAATATTTTTGAACACGTTATGACTTCACGTTATGACTTTTGTGTGAAATGATTTGAATAATCATAAACATGCTCTATTTATTGACCTAATCGAAGATGGGGTGGCCGACGGGATTCGAACCCGCAACAACAAGCTCCACAAGCTTGGACTCTACCATTGAGCTACGACCACCAACCAGTCTGGCAATCATAATTTTTCAAACGTGCCGCGTCAAGTTTGCATCATTGCCAACGCCGCGCCCGCACTTTAGGATTTGCGCGTTCATGTCCGAATACAAAGTTCAATTCGAGGTCTTTGAAGGCCCGCTCGACCTGCTCCTTTATCTCATCAAGAAGGAGGAAGTGGACATTTACGAAGTCAACCTCACCAAGCTCGCCACGCAATTCATCGCGCACATTGACCTCATGCGCGAATTCGATCTTGAGGTCGCCGGCGAATTTCTCGTGATGGCCTCGACGCTGATGTATATCAAAAGCCGCGAACTGCTCCCCGTGGACCAGCAGGTCGTCGTCGAAGGCGAGGACGAAGGCGAAGATCCGCGCTGGGAATTGATCCGGCAGCTTGTCGAATACAAAAAATTCAAGGACGCCGCCGCGCAGTTGCAGACGCTCGAAGCGCGCCAGGAAAACGTCTTCCCGCGCCTGCCGGGAAAAGTGGAATTCGCCTCCGACACGCCCGCGCCGAAACCCGACGTTTCCATTTTCGACCTGCTCAACGCCGTCAACGTCGTGCTGCAGCGCTTCAAGAAGCGCGACGAATCATCCCGCGAAATCTTCGAAGACAAATGGACGGTCAGTGAAAAGATCGAGTTCGTCCTCAAAACCATCACCGAGCGCGGCAGCGTGCGCTTCCTTGAACTGTTCGAGAGTGCCGCGAACCGTGCGGAAGTCATCTGCACTTTTCTTGCGCTGCTGGAATTGATCCGCCTCAAACAGCTCGTCTGCGCCCAGCCCGAACCATTTGCCGAAATCGAAATTACTCGCGCAAACACAATTGCTCCAACGCCCGCGCCCGAACCCGTCGCAGATCCTGAATCTAATCCGCAATCCGAAATCCAAAATCCGCAATAATTTTCATGGAACTTAAATTCATTCTCGAATCACT
>PKZR01000330.1 GCA_003133815.1 Limisphaerales bacterium
GTGGCGGCGGGCGAAAATGTGCCGGCGGCGGAATTTGAAACCGCCGGCTGGAATGCCCGCGCCGAAAGTTTCCGGCTTTGGGAAACCGGGGCCAATGAGCTGGACCGGTTGCTGGCCATCCGGGTTTCGTCATTTAGGCATAGCCGGCTTCTGAGTTATTCCGGCATAGGCGCGACTTTTGCTCTGGTCGTGCTGGTCGTGTGGTTCAACGCGCGCCGGCTGAACTTGTCTTTGCGGGCCATCGCCAGCGGACTGGGCGCAGGCTCTGAACAACTGGCCAGCGCCGCCAGCCAGATTTCCATCGCCAGCCAGACCCTCGCGGAAGGCTCAAGTGAACAGGCCGCTTCTCTGGAAGAAACCAGCGCGTCATTGGAGGAGATGTCCTCCATGACCAAGCGCAACGCCGAAAACGCCCAGAAGGCCAACGACCTCGCCAAGCAAACCCGGGTCGCCGCCGACAAAGGCGCCGCCGACATGGAAACGATGAGNNCCGGTGAAGCCGGACTGGGTTTCGCGGTCGTCGCCGACGAAGTCCGCAACCTTGCCCAGCGCAGCGCCCATGCCGCCAAGGAAACTGCGGCCAAGATCGAAGGAGCCATCTGCAAAACCGGACAAGGAGTTGGCATCAGCAAGAAGGTTGCGGAGGCCTTGAATGAAATTGTTACCAAGGCGCGGCAGGTGGATGAACTGGCCGCGGAAGTTGCCGGTGCTTCGACCGAGCAGACGCAGGGCATCACGCAGATCAACACCGCCGTCGGCCAGATGGACAAGGTGACACAAGGCAATGCCGCGAGCGCGGAAGAAAGCGCTGCTGCTGCTGAGGAACTAAATGTGCAGGCAGCCGTCATGAAAGAATCCGTGGTGGAATTATTGGAGTTGGTCGGCGGTTCGCGCAATGAATCCGGACACGAAAGACTTTCAAACAGACAGGTGGCGAAGCCTTCGCAAAACAGATATTCACACGGACGGCAATCGTTTCCGATTGAAACGGACCGTCCGGCTACGGACATTCCCATGCCAGAAGAACGGCAAGTTCATTCACAAAATGGGGTGATTGCCTGGGACGAGGCGCAAATGTCCACGGGCGTTAAAACCATTGATACTCAGCATCAGGAATTGATCCGGCGCATTAATGAGTTGCATACCGCCTGCCTGTCTGGCACTGCCCGTGAGGAATTGCTCAAGATTCTGGGTTTTCTGGGTGAATATGCGAAATCACATTTCCAACACGAGGAGGGAGTGATGCAGGCGCATCAATGTCCCGTCCGTGGTAAGAACAAGGTCGCCCACCAACAGTTCTTACGCGATTACAGCAACCTTGTGGAGACTGTCAAACGCGACGGAGCCACGACCACGGCAGTCATTCAGGTCAAGGAATTGCTGGGCAACTGGCTGAAGAATCACATTTGCGGCACCGACACCCAATTGCGCAACTGTGTTGGAAACGCCTGGCGGTCCCGCAAAACTTCCGTTCGGGGTAATGGTGGTGGTTTGCGAGATTTTTAAGTGTTCTTGTGCTTTCAAAAATAATTGAAACTACCATGTTAGCGGCCCAGTCAAAGACCGCAGCCGAGATGCTTGCAGATGCCGATTACGAATTTTTGCGCCGGTTGGTTTATGAGCACAGCCGCATCAATCTGGGTTCGGACAAGCGTGCGCTGGTGAGCGCCCGGGTGGCCAAGCGATTGAGGGTGCTTAAAATCGGCAGCTACCGGGAATATTGCCAGATGTTGAAGTCGAATCCCGGAAGCGAGGAGACCGGCCATTTGGTGGACGTCATTTCCACGAACCACACCCATTTTTTTCGCGAGGAAAAACATTTTGACTGGATGCAGACGGTCCTGCTGCCGGAATGGCTTAAAAGTCATAACGAAGGCGAGACATTTCGCGCGTGGAGCGCGGCGTCATCCTCAGGCGAGGAACCCTACACGCTGGCCATCGTGCTGGCGGAATTTTTCGGCCTTTCGGGGAAATGGACGATTGACGCCACGGATATTTCGACACGCATTCTTGACCGGGCGGGGCAGGCCATTTACGATGCGGAAAAGCTGGCGCCTGTCCACGCCGAATTGATCAGGCGGTATTTCCAGCGCGGGACCGGAGAGTTTGCGGGAAAGTTTCGCGTGAAGGAGCAATTGCGCCAGCATGTCCGGTTCCAGCAATTGAACCTGCTGCAGCCGCAATATCCATTCAGCCAGCCGTTTCACCTGATTTTTTGCCGCAACGTGATGATTTATTTCGACAGGCCCACGCAGGAGACATTGGTTGGAAAATTGTCTGAGCAATTGGAACCGGATGGGCACCTTTTGGTCGGGCATTCGGAAAGCCTGAGCGGCATCCGGCATTCTTTGCGTCAGTTGCAACCTGCCGTGTATCTGAAATCCGCCACGTCCTCGCGACGTTAAGATGGAAAAAATCCGGAAGAAAATCCCTGATCAAGCCGCCTTCGAGAATGGCTGTTTCTCGTGATGCGCAAGCGCATTCACATCAAGAATAAGGCCGACCCGTCCATCTCCCAAAATCGTGGCTCCTGCAAACGCGGGGTTTTTGTGGACCATCATCTCGTTGAGGTTTTTGATGACGACTTCCTGTTTGTGCAGCAATGAGTCCACCAGCAGGCACCTGATGTTTGCGCCGGATTGAACCACCACGACGATGCCCTGGGCCGGCTCGGTTGCCATCGCCTTGATGCCGAAATAATCATAAAGGCGAAGCAGGGGAATCAGCCGGCCGCGAACGTTGACCACCTCGGCCCGATTTTGGATCTTTGAAATCATTTCCGGAGTTGGGCGGAACGATTCGCGCACGGAAAGTGTCGGTAGGATGTAACGCTCGTCTCCAACGCCAATCACAAGTCCGTCAATGATGGCCAGCGTCAACGGCAGCGCCAGTCTGAACAGCGTGCCTTTGCCGCGAGTGGAGGAGATGTCCACGCGGCCCCGCAATTTTTCGATGTTGCGGCGCACCACGTCGAGACCGACGCCGCGGCCGGAAAGATCGGTGACTTTTTCCGCAGTGGAAAATCCCGCCGCAAAAATAAAATTGTAAACATCTTCGTCCGACAAATCTGCGCCCGGTGCGGCAAGGCCGCGCTCGACTGCCTTGGCAAGTATGCGGTCGCGGTTTAAACCTGCGCCGTCATCCTCGATTTCTACGACGATGCTGCCGCCCTGATGATAGGCGCGAAGGTGCAACGAACCGACCGGTGATTTGCCCGCAGCTGTGCGTTTTTCTGACAGTTCGATGCCGTGGTCCATCGAGTTGCGGATCATGTGAAGCAAAGGATCGTTCAATTCCTCGACCACGCCGCGGTCAAGCTCGGTGTCCTCCCCGCTTGTAAGAAATTCCACCTTTTTGCCTTGTTTGGCGCTGATGTCGCGCGCGACCCTGGCCATTTTTTGAAACAAGCCGCGAACCGGCACCATGCGCAGGGACATGCTGACACGCTGGAGGTCGCGTGTGATGCGGTTTAGNNGCAACCAGCGACTGTGCGATGACCATTTCACCCACCAAATCCAGAAGGCCGTCCAGTTTGCTGGTGTCCACGCGAACCATCGAATTCGTGTTTCCGTTGGGATTTGATGCAATGGATGCGGGTGCTTCAAGTGTTGTAGTTTCCATCGCGATGGGTGAAGTTTCCGACGGCGATGCAACTTCAATGGATATTTTGCCCGAAGAAACCTGGTCAATCATC
>PKZR01000239.1 GCA_003133815.1 Limisphaerales bacterium
GTTCACATAATTCTGGTAGCCTTTATTGGGGGCGGCTGAGTTGTTGTGCTGGTAGGTGTTCAGCCCGTAATACAGCAGCGAGGCCGTCGGCCGCACAAAGAATTGATCCCAGTCATACTGCAGCGTGGTGGTGTTGCGGTCCTGATACTGGTTCAGCCGTTCGCGCACCACCCCGTGGGCGAAATTGTTGCGGAATTTGTCATACTGCAGGGCGCCCGTCGGCCCGCTGGGGTTGACGGCGTAGATCTCCGCGTTCCGGTTGCCGTCGTTATACAAGAAGCTGTTGTCCAGCCCGAGGGAAAAATCGCCCGTCTTCAGCTTGATGGCGTTGCCAATCCGGTTGGCCGTGTAATTTTCCGCCGGCGCCTCATGATAAAACTCAAGGTCCGGCGCGTAGCTCAGGGACAGGGTTTGCAGGGTGTTCGCCTCGCCCAGCAGCGGGGCAAAATCGAAGCCCACCTTCGGGGTCAGCCCGGTCACCCAGGACGTTTGGGGTTTGAGGCCGTCGCCCGAGACCAACAGCACGTTGTCGTCATAGCTTTCCTTGACCCCGGCGGATAAATCCGTCAGCCAGGTCGGTTTCGCCCATGAATCCGAGCTGGTCGCCACGGCGGCGTCCGCCCCGAACAAGGTAACGGGCAGACCGCCAATGACGAGGGGCAGCAGACAGCAGGCTTTGATTTGATTTTTTTTCATTTTTTCAGTGTTCTGTGCTTAGGTTGTTTCTGGACGCAACCGCCGCAGGTTGGTTTACCAACCTCATCCATTTCGACAATATGCTTCCACCTAAACGACTAATTGTGTCGTTCTTATGATAATGCCCTAAAACAGCTTGCAAAGCAAAAAATGCTGAAAATTCAAATCTTCGAGAAGATATATGGCGCAGCCGTCAACATTGACCAAGCGGTGCGTCAAGGTTGCGGCCGTGTAACACTTATGTTAAATTTGCATAATGCAGCATCAATGTAGTCGTCATTTAATAATCCAACCAGATGCGAGGCTTTTAGAAACTGGCTGCGCAACCTATTCTAACAACCCCACTTATGTTTTGGCGAAGCGCGTCGCGAAGCGTTCCGGTACTGCGGTGGCCCTCCACCGCTCCTGTCCCCGTAGCTTTAGCGGAGGGGGATTTGCGGTATAACTCCCGAACCTCCGGCTGCATCCCTCTCTCTATGCCTCACCCATGGAAGTTTCCTCCAGGCGCACAACCCGTCCAAGGCGGATGGGAGCTTTCAACCCTTCAACGCTACAACGCTACAACGCTTCAACCCCTTCATTGATCCAGCGCCTGGCGCAGCGTTTGGGCCAGATGGTGGAAGGGGCAGGGCTTCTGGAGAAAATTGACGCCTTCCGTCAGGGAGAAATCCTTCCCCGCAAATTCGGCGCCGTAGCCGCTGGTGAAAATGGCCGGCAGGACCGGCTTGTCCTGTTGGAGCTGTTTCACCAGTTCGGGGCCGGACACGCCGTCCGGCATCACCATGTCCGTCAGCACCAGGCGGATCCGGTCGCGGTGCTCGCGCCAGATGTCCAGGGCCGCGGCCCCCGAGCGGGCGTCAATCACCGTATAACCCTGGCGCTCGAGCAGCCGCTTGGTCAGCGAGCGCAGCCAGGGTTCGTCCTCCACCAGCAGGACGGTCTCCGATCCGCCCGGTATCGTCTGGTTGGGCCGGCGCTCCGCGTCCTCGCCGTCCGCGCGCGGCCGGGCGGGAAAATAGATGCGGAAGACCGCGCCCTGGCCCGATTCGCTATACAGGTTGATCCAGCCGTGATGCTGGCGCACGATCCCGTACACCGAGGCCAGGCCCAGGCCGGTGCCCTTGCCCGGCTCCTTGGTGGTGAAAAACGGCTCGAAAATGCGCGGCAGATTTTCCTGCGCGATGCCGCATCCAGTATCGGATTTGCTGACGCAGACAAAAGTCCCGATGCGCGCCTCGGGATGATGTTGAACGTGTTCCCCGTTAACATCCACAATGGAAATGCGGACGCCGAGCCGACCGCCGCGCGGCATGGCGTCTCGGGCATTGACGGCGAGATTCAACAATACCTGCTCCATCATGCCGGCGTCAGCTTCGACGGTCGCTGGCGACTTGGAATAATTCAATTGCAGCGACACGTCCTCCCCCAACAGCCGTCCAAGCATGTCGGTCATGTTGCCGACGATTTTGTTCATGTCCAGTTTCTTGGGCTGAATCAACTGGCGCCGGCTGAACGTTAGCAACTGCCGCGTTAATCCGGCGGCGCGCTCGGCAGCCTGCGTGATTTGCTGTGCGGAACGTGCGGCTGTATCGTCCAAATCGGACATCATCAGCAAAGAACCATGGCCGTGGATGACGGTCAGGATGTTGTTGAAATCGTGTGCAACGCCGCCGGCAAGCTGGCCGATGGCCTCCATTTTTTGTGACTGGCGCAACTGCTCTTCCAATCGCCGCTGCTTCATCACGTCGCGGAACAAGCTCAACTTGAGCAACGGGCGTCCTTGTGCCTCAATGAACGTCTCGATCATTTCCAAAATGACCGTGTGGCCGTTGTGCAATATATACTGACGCTCGACTTTCTGATCGGCCACCCGGTTGAGAAAATTTTGGCGGTGGCGCTGCATCATTTCGTCCGGATTTGAAGACTGGGCATAAACAATTGTGAACGGCCTGCCTTCCAAGGCTGTTGTTTCCAAGCCCACGAGCTTGCAATAAGCATCGTTGACGGCAACGACGACACCGTTCTCGTCCGTCAGCCGCATTCCATCCACAGAATTTTCCCAAACAGATCGGAACAGCATTTCCGAGCTTTGCAGCGCCGTTTCCGTGGTACGCCGCTCGGTAACGTCGCGCACATGAAGCAGCAAAGCGGGCTTGCCGTTGTATTCCACGCGGCCTGCCCGGACTTCCACCGGAGTGCAGCGGCCATCGGAAGCAATGCTTTCGCCCTCAACCCATGATAACTTACCTGCCGCCAATTTTTGAAAATCACGGCGTGCTTCCTCCTGCTTGGATGACGGAACCAAATCGCGCAGCGCATTCTTCCCAACCAGCTGGCCGCGCGTAAGACCGTGTAAAACGCACGCGGCGAAATTCACGTCCAGCACCGTGCTGTCCAAATCCTCGACAAAAATCGCATCCGGAGAATTTTCAAAAAGGTCGCGGAGACGTTTCTCGCTTTCGAGCAACTGCTCACGCGTCTGGACCCGGTCAAGCGCCCCGCTGCACTGGTCGGCGAGCGTCTGGAACATTTCCAGGTCGCGCAGCGTATAAGTGCCGGGCGAATGATTTTGGATGAGCAGTACGCCGATGACGCGATCGCCTTTACGGACAGGAGCAAGCATCGTCGAAGCGGAATAATCATCCGCCTCGGGCGGCTGCAAGAGCTCCGCGCCCTTATCTATAACGCGGCGAATGAGCGCGTTGGCTGCCTTTGGCTGAGGCGAAGACGGCACTTGAGTCCGCTGCCCTTCAAGGGTCGTTATGTTGAGCAGGGAAAAAACCTCGTCACGCGCGGAATCATAAACATCGAGAGCAAAATCATTCCAACGAAAGAGCTCGTCGGAAGCCTCGCAAATGATCATCGCCGCCTCCGACGCCGTCGTGGCCGAGCTCAATCGGTGGCTCAACTTTGAAAATACCAGGTTGCGATGCTCCACGTGCCGTCGTTCGGTCACATCCGTAGCCATCGTCAGCGCGGCGAAACGCTCGCGGAAGGCCATCGGAGTCCAGATTACCTCAACATCAATCAACTCGCCGCTTTTTTTGCGATGCCGCCAGACTAAACCACGCTCGGCTACATCTGAAACAAGGTTTTCGATATGCTTGTTTTTCTCCGGAGGACGGACGTCCGCTATCGTCATCTTCAGAAATTCTTCGCGCGAGTAGCCGTAATGTTCGATTGCCGCCGCGTTGACTTCCAAAAACCGGAGCGATTCAAGGTCGAACACCCACATCGGGTTTGGATTGTCCTGAAAAAGCAGGCGATATTGCTTTTCACTCGTCCTTAAATCCGCCTCTGCCTTGCGCAACTGCGCCCGTTCGCCAGCTTCCTGCACCGCACGTCGGACGGCGGAAGGCAGGCGCTCAGGCTTTTGCTTGAGCACATAATCCGTCGCGCCCGATTTGAGACTTTCAATCGCCGCCGTCTCACCAATTGTGCCGGAAACCAGAATAAACGGCATATCGGGATTTTTCTGCCGCACAATCTTCAATGCCTCCATGCCGTTGAAAGAAGGCATGTGATAATCTGAAATGATAAGGTCAATGTTCCCGGCAGCAAGCGCCTCAAGGAGACCCGCACGGTCGCTGACGCGTGTCACCTCGGCATCCAAGCCGTCTTGCGCGAGCAGTGAACGCACCAACTCGGCAAAGTCCGGTTCGTCTTCCAAATGCAGGATGTGCAGCCGTTTGTTCATTGCGTCGGAACTGGCGGCTTGAAATTGGACAAATCACAAAACCGCGCCATCACAATCCAGACAAACGCGCCAAAAGTAAAGGTTGAAGAAACCAGCTTTGACGTTGACATTCCAGCAGATTCAAGTAGATTTGCCGCCCTTTTAAGTAAAAAGAAACAAATTATGCCGAACACTAAATCAGCCGAACGCCGGATGCGCGGAAATGAACGGAAGCATCAGCACAACCGCAGCGTCAAATCCAACCTCCGTGGCTTGGAAAAAGATTTCCGCGCAGCCATCACCGCCGGGAAAAAGGACGAGGCCAAAAAGCTCCTGCCCGATGTTCATTCCGCCTTGGACAAGGCCGTCAAATCCGGCGTCCTTCCGCGTCCCACTGTAAACCGCAAAAAATCGCGCCTAACGCTGGCTTTGAATTAATTTCAGGAAATCTTCCAAGCCGGGATTGAAAAATCCCGGCTTTTTATTTTTTGATTTCGGAAAAAGATTGAGTTTTGGAACAAATAAAATTAAACACTTCACTTCGCGCGTGCTCGAAGCCGCCCAAAACGCCATTTGAAACATGATCACCGAAATCGCATTTACCGGCACGCCGGTCACGGACATCAAACGCGCGCGCGAATTTTATGAAGGCGTGCTTGGTCTCAAACCGGCGATGGAATCCGCCGGCGGGATGTGGATCGAATACGAAATCGGCAACGGAACTTTGGGCATCGGCTGTTATGGTGATGCATGGAAGCCGTCGCCGGACGGGACGTGCGTCGCGTTCGAGGTGGATAATCTGGACGCGGAAATCGCTCGGTTGAAATCACTCGGCGTAAAATTTTCCATGGAAGCCATGCCTACGCCGGTTTGCAATTTTGCCATAATTCTCGATCCAGACGGCAACCGGGTTATGATTCACAAACGTAAAGCAAAATAATTTTCCCATGTCAATTCTAGTCGAACCCAGCACTAAGGTACTTGTCCAAGGCATCACCGGCAGCTTTGGCGCGAAGCACGCGCAACTCTCGATTGATTACGGCACGCAAGTTGTCGCCGGCGTCACGCCCGGCAAGGGCGGACAATTCTTCGAGCATGGCAGCAAGAAAATTCCGATTTTCGACACCGTCGCCGATGCGGTGAAACAAACCGGTGCGACCGCCAGCGCCGTGTTCGTGCCACCGCCGTTTGCGGCAGATGCGATTCTGGAAGGCGCAGATGCCGGACTAGATCTCGTGGTTGCCATCACCGAAGGCATTCCCGTGCGCGATATGATTCGCGTCAAACGCGCATTACAAGGCAATAGCAAGACGCGGCTCATCGGTCCAAATTGTCCCGGAGTCGTCACGCCCGGCGAAGGAAAAGATTCGCACGGCGGCTGCCGAATCGGCATCGCGCCCGGATACATTCACAAAAAGGGAAATATCGGGGTCGTTTCGCGCAGTGGCACGTTGACTTACGAGGCGGTCTGGCAACTCACATCACGCGGCGTCGGCCAAAGCACCTGTGTGGGCATTGGCGGTGATCCTGTCAACGGCACGTCGCACCTCGACGTCATAAAAATGTTTAACGGTGATCCTGAAACTCACGGAATAATCATGATCGGCGAAATCGGCGGCAGTGCCGAAGAAGAAGCCGCCGAATGGATTAAGGCGAATTGCAAAAAGCCGGTCGCTGGATTCATCGCCGGCGCGACCGCACCACCTGGACGCCGAATGGGACACGCGGGCGCCATCGTCAGCGGCGGCAAGGGAACTGCCGAGGCAAAAATTTCCGCCTTCAAAGCCGCTGGAATTGGCATCTCGGTTACGCCAAGCGAAATGGCCGACACGCTGCTGAAGATGATGTGATCACAGTCTGATCGTTAAACCGTCAAACTGGTTCAACAATTTAACGACAACGGTTCAATGATTTGTGAACTTCATTGATTTCATCCTGAACCTCGCAGGATTGCTGCTTTGGATCAACTGGCGTTCGACGCTGTCCGATCCCTTTGAGAAGCGCACACCCGCAACACTGGTCGGCGCGCTGCGCCGCGCTGCGCCAACGCGCTTCCGCCACTGGCATCTTCTTGCAGCCCTCTGCGGGCTGCTGGTTTTGCGCGCGCTACTTTACTGGCAGGTCGGTCCGGCGACCGGATGGAGCGGCAGGCTGGATCTGGGTGTGACCATCATTTTTTTCCGCAGCAATTTCTTCGGTCACATGTTTTTGTTTTCGGTTTTTAGTTTCGCCCGGCTGCTGGGTATAATTTATTTGTGGCTGCTGCTAATGTCCATTTTGGAAGGACCGATGCCAATCCACCGGCTGGTGAAAATGCAGCTTGGAAAAATTGACGTCTGGCCGCGCTGGATAAAATTCGTTTTGCCGCTTGTCATTACCCCGCTGTTTTGGGGGCTGGCAAGCTGGCCTTTCGCGTGGCTTCACCCAAGACCATCGATGTCGGTGGCTCACCATGCAGAAGAGGCGCTCGTCATCGGCTTGGGAAGTTACCTCGTCTGGAAATTTCTCATCGGCGCGCTGCTCGTGCTGCATTTGCTTGGCAGTTACATTTATTTCGGAAATCATCCGTTCTGGAAATATGTGGACGCTACGGCCCAAACGCTTTTGAACCCACTGAAGAAAATTCCACTGCAAGCGGGCAACGCGGACTTTGCACCGGTCGTTGGAATTGCGCTTGTGTTTTTATCCGCCGAACTCGCAGGTCGCGCACTGGCCTGGCTTTACGCGAGGCTCCCGCTTTGAAAATTTAATTTGTCTTCGCCTTCGGAAATACAGCGGTGACCGTTGCGCCCGCGCCCTTTTCACTTTCAATCGAAACCATGCCGCCGTGCAATTCCATCAACCGCTTGGCAATCGTCAATCCCAAGCCGAGTCCCTGCTGCTCCTTTTTCTTGCGCTCAAATTGAATGTAAGCTCCTATGCGGGCGATTTCTTCGGCTGAAAATCCGCGCCCCTTGTCGCTGACGACAAGTGCAACCCCGTTGAACATCTCTGTCAATTTAACCTGCACAGCCGAACCCGGTTCCGAAAATTTCAAGGCATTGTGGACGAGTTCATTCACGACCTTGCTGAAATATGCCTCCGACATCGGCACAGGAACGTCGCAAGCATCGAGTGTCAAATCACCGGCACGGCCCGCGTGCATGGCCTGTGCAAGGGCATTCTTTTTGACCAGAGGTGCAGGATGTTCCGTTTTTCCAATTCGCAGCGCATTGACGTTTTTCGGGTCGGCGGCAATCAATTCGAGCTGCGCGCAAATCAAAAAATTTTCGACAAGTCGTTCGAGGCGCTCGCTGGACTTGTGGATTTCCTGCCCTATTTCTGCGATCTCCTCCGGCTTCAACGTCGCAGAAGAATGCGCGAGCAGTTCCGCATTTGACAAAATCCCGTTGAGCGGCGTGCGCAACTCGTGCGGCAGCATCAGGCTGATGTTGTCACGGAGATGAGCAAGCTTGCGTTCGGCTTCATCGCGTATCGTCTGTGATTTTTTGAGGCGCGCATCCACGGCGGCATAAAGCGCGTCGGTCGTGAAAGGTTTAGGAAGATAATCATCCGCCCCAAGCTCCATTCCGTGCCTCATGCTGGCGCTGTCGGCGAGACCAGTCATCAGAATAAATGGAATGGCCGCCGTGGGTGCTTCGTTGCGTAATGCGGAGAGTGTCAGATAGCCGTCCACCTTGCCCATGTTGATGTCGCACAGGATGAGGTCGGGCAGTTCTTTGCGGGCCTTTTCGATGCCATCAGTCCCATTGGAAGCCTCAATGACTTCAAAGCCACGCTGGCGGAGCGCAAGCTGCATCATCTCGCGCAACCATTCTTCGTCGTCTATGACCAGGATTTTTTTCACGGTAAGTTATCGCAAAACGCAGCAATTGCCATGCCTTTATGTCCGCATCTACACTTCCAAGCCTTGCAAAGCGAAAATTTATTTTCGCTCTTCGTGCGGAACATAATGGTT
>PKZR01000439.1 GCA_003133815.1 Limisphaerales bacterium
GTGGACGACGACCGCGAATCGCCCAGCTACGTCCTGATGAATCTGTTGCAGGCACGCGGCGCAAAGGTCTGCTACCACGATCCGCACGTGCCCGTCATCCGCCCGACGCGCGAGCATCCGCAATGGGCGGGGAAGAAATCCGTGAAGTGGAACCGGAAAACTATTTCCACCTGCGACGCCGTGCTAATTTCCACAGCGCATGCGGCGGTGAATTATCAACAGCTCGCCGACTGGGCGCCGCTCATCGTGGACACGCGGAACGTGCTGGCGGAAATTGAAACCGCGCCCGGGCAGGTCTGGAAGGCCTGAGTCGCCCAACAGCCGGACCGGCGGCCAAGCCCCGGCAGTTCACTTCCAGCAGGTCCAGTCCACGTCGGGGAACAGGTTGTCGCGCGCCTCGATTTCGCGGAGTCATTTCTCATCCACCTGCGTCTCGGTGAGCTGCTCGTGCAGCGCGAGGAACCGGAGCAGATGATCTTTCACGCGGCGGCGCGCGTAGTCGGGGCTGGTGCCGGCGCGCAAGATGAACGGCCAGTCACTCGCCTGCGCGAGGAGCAGTTCGCGCGCGGCCTGCCGCAACGCCCGCGCCTGGAGGCCGGCGGCCTGAGGAAATTTGTTCGCCAACTCCGTCATGCGCTCCTGCGCAATCTGCAGGTGCGGGTAAATCCACTCGTTCGTCTCGTTGAGCCACACGCGCCAGTAGCCCTCCTCGCCCCAGCTCGACGCGCCGGGCGTGGCGACCTGGTTGGTCGGGTGGCGCTGCAGGTATTCGCCGGGCGTGATGAAGGAGATTTCCTGCTGCTCGTGGCACAGCTTGCGCGCGAGAAAATCCAGAAACTCAGGGCCTTCATACCACCAGTGAGGCGTATTGCGTCCCAGCACCGTCCCGTGCATCGCGGCCGGCCGGTCGAGCAGCGGCGCCACCGTCCGCGCCGACGCGATGCGTTCGTCGAGAAAGTGCTGCGCGTGTTCGCTCGCCGCCGCGAGCGCCTGGTCGCGTTCGTAAACCTGCTTGTCGCCGGTGCCGGTGATGCGGAAATATTTCAGGCCGGTGAACCCACGGTTATCGGGCGACGGCAGGTGCGGCCGCACATAGTCGAAATCCAAATCGAAGCCGATGTCGCGGTAGAAATCGCGGTAGCGCGGGTCGCCGGGATAGCCCTCGTGCTTGCTCCAGACCTGGCGCGAGGATTCGAAGTCGCGCCCGAAGGCGGCGACGCCGTTGGGCGTGTAGATGGGCGCGAAGGTGCCGCAGCGCGGCCGCGGCCGGGCGTGCAGCACGCCGTGCGAATCGAGGATGAACCAGCGGATGTTTGCCTCCTGTAGAAATTCCTCGACACCGGAAACATAGGCGCATTCAGGCAGCCAGATTCCGCGTGGGTCGCGCCCGAAACAAACGCGATAATGATCGCGCGCCGTGAGAATCTGCGCACGAACGGACGGCGGATGATTGGCGAGCAGCGGCAGCAGTCCGTGCGTTGCACCGGTCGTAATGATTTCAATACGGCCTTCGTCCTGAAATCTCTTGAAGCCACTGACAAGATTACCTTCGTAGTAACGCCATGTTTCACGCGCAAGGGAGAATTTGTGGTGATACATCCATGCAAGTTCGCGGTAGGCGCGGTCCCAGTGTGTGCGGTGGATTTCCTTCTCGGCCAGATCGATGAGGCCGTTCAAATGCCGCTCGTAACGCGCGCGCAGCAGCGTATCGCCAAGCATCGTGCAAAGCGTCGGTGAAAGCGAGAGGGTCAGTTTCGCGTCAATGCCGTCGCGCCGCCATCCTTCCAAAATCTGGATGAGCGGAAGGTAGGTTTCGGTGATGGCCTCGAAAAGCCAGCTTTCTTCCAGAAATTTTTCATGTTCCGGGTGTCGCACGAACGGCAGATGCGCGTGCAGGACGAGTGAAAGGTAGCCTTGCATGAAAAGCCGGAATTATTCGTCCAATTTGTCTGAAACCCATTGAGCGATGGATTTGGCCCTGATCAAAAAAACAAAGCCAAGCACGCCGGAAATTGATTTGAGAGCACAGGGTAAAATTTCAATGGGCACATTTTTATGTTTGCACAAAGCGCAATACAACGCAATGTCAACAATTGCCCATCCAATCAACGCTGAGGCGATTACCCGGATCAGCATCAAAGCTCCGCGTTCGGGCGCTTCCATAACCATCAAAGATTTTCCACCAGCGGTGCCTTGAGAGATGGATCCTGCGGATGCGCGCCAACGTCGCCGAGATATTGCGTCTCGCGGCTGAATCTCAAATCTGCTGAGCGCTTGTCGGTGCCGTCGGCGGAAATGGCGATGGCTGGAAGATCGTATTTGCCGTCTGGAAGCGCAAAGCGGAAGCTGAACGAGCCGTCGGAACGCAGCTTGATGTCGTGACCGCCCAAAGTGACCTTCGCGTCCGGCTCGGTGGCCCCATAAATGATGAGTTCAGCGTTTACGTTGAACCAGAAGCCCTTCGATTTTTCCATGCCCCCGAATGGGCTGGTCAAACTGGAGGCGGAAAAACTTGATACTCCGAGTGAAGAGATTTCATGGGCGAGCTTGCGACGGATAAGCTCGGTGATTTCAAGCGAACCCATCCAGACGCGGCGAACTTTGTCAATATTGACGACTTTCGAGAGCGCCTGTTCCTGCTGCGGCGTCCACGTGGAGGGCGGCGCAGTCGTCACGCGCGGCAAATCGGGATGGCCATTGTGCCGGAGTTCCTCGATGGCCTGCGCGAGCGGGAGGTTGTCACGCACTGCAGCCTTGATGATTTCCATCAGGCGCGCAAAAGGAAATTCAAACGGAATCGTGGCAAATTCCGTGTCGTCTTCCATTGAGACCGCGTCGGGCGGCGTCATCGTGCCGCTCGAAACGGAAATGCGCGTCCATCTGCCAAGCTCGGAGTAATAACCGAGTTCGGCAACGTAGGAATTTCCGGCGCGCTCGACATGAGCAAACCAGTGGCGAGATTCGGGATGGACATGGATTTCGTAAAGCGGATGCCCCTCAATCTTTTGGGGATAAATGCGAAGCACAAGATGCCCGTCAGTGGACAGGGCGTTGAGCTTCACCTGCTGGGCATGCGTCAAGTCCCAGTGCGCATAAAGCCAGTGGGGGTCGCGCGCGGTGATGAATAATTTTTTCGTCCCATAAGATTCGGGCAGCTCCGCCTCTGCGCCGAAACTCTGTGAAGGCGGCGTGGCACCGAGCGAATATTTTTGCCCCGGCCCGCTGGCGGACGGCGCGGCGGGAGAATCCCCTTCGAGCAAAATGGCGGGCGGCTCGGTCTTTTTTTTGCGGGTGTAGGTGCGGCGGACGAGGGTTTCGGCGGTTACTTCGGTGTCGGAGGCGGCTGGTTGCTGGCGTTTCGGATTCAAAATGCTTTTGGCGGCGGCGGTGATCCCTTCAAGAAGGGTTCTTTTGGCGCGCGGCGATTTTGCTTTTGGCGGGGCGGCGGTTTCAGCGGGCGCCACAATCTTCTCCGTTGATTTTTCGCGCGCGGATGTTTTCTTTTTGGCTGGCGCGGATTCTTGTTTGGTTTTCATAGCCGCAAGTCCTTGTGTCAAGCCGCAGAAATTTGTGGCCGACAGGGAAATCTACGTTGAGAATTTGCCGGATGCAATCCAAAATTTCGCGGATACCGAATAAATTTTTTAATCAAGCTTGCCAAAAACCTTTCGCTGTTGTCTGATGATTCTTGACTTTGACATGAGCACCCTTGGAAAACAAAGCCAGTCGGCCACAATTTTCGTGGTGGACGACGAGCCGATGCTGCTGGATCTGGCATCGGCCATCCTCGAACCGCTCGGATTCATGGTGCGGACTTTCCGTGACCCGAAGAAGGCGCTGCGGGAATTTCCTGCCGCCAGGCCGGTGGTGGTCGTGACTGATTATGCCATGGGAGAAATGAACGGGCTTGATTTGGTGCGCGAATGCCGGCTCCTAAACCCGCTGCAGAAAACACTTCTCTTGAGCGGCACGGTGGATGAAACCATTTACGACGGAATATCGGCTAAACCAAACCGCTTTCTGGCCAAGCCGTATCAGGTGCGGGATTTCATCGAGTCCGTGCAGGAACTCGTCGCAAGTTGAATTGGATTGCACGGCCACGCATTTTTGGTAGAAATCATTGAACGAAAGTAGCTGGATTGGATTATGAAAAAAATTCTTTGGGGAATCGGAATTCTGGTGCTGGTTTTGATTGTTGTTACAGTCATTATCTACGGACTGTTTCTAGACAGAATCGTCAAAGCCGGCGTGGAAACCATAGGCCCGAAAATCGTCCAGGTTCCCATCACATTGGACAAAATCAACCTCTCACTCCTCACCGGCTCAGCCACAGTCAAGGGCCTCGTCGTGGGTAATCCCGAAGGTTACAAGACGCCCTTTGCCATCAGCGTCGGCACGGCGTCCGTCGGAGTGAACCCGTTCTCCGTTTTATCGGACAAAATCGTCGTGCGCTCGATTGTTGTTCAGTCACCCGAAATCACCTTTGAAGGCGGCCTGGGCGGCAACAACCTGGGCAAGATCTTGGACAACGTGGACTCCGTAGCCCAATCCGGGGGCCCGGTTTCCACAAACAAGACCGCCGCAAGCAAGCCCGCAAAGAAAATTGAGGTGGACGACTTTCTCATCACCGGTGCCAGAATCCACGTCAGCCTCACCGATCTGGGTGGCAAGGAAATGACACTGCCGCTGCCGGACATTCATCTTACCAACCTGGGCAAAGGCACCGGCGGCCTCACTGCAACGGATTTGACACGGGCTGTTCTTCAAGCCATCACCAGCGCCACCATCAAGGAAGTCACCAGTTCCGCCTCGGACCTCGGCAAAGGTTTGGAAAATCTCGGCGGTGCGGGCGTGAACAAACTCAAAAGCGGACTCGGCGGACTTTTCGGGAAATAAAGCGCAGCGGCGCGCTTGAATCGGAAACTGCCTTAATTATGTTTTCCACATGACCCAAAGGGTGTAAGCGTCACGACAAGCACCTCTATTCCATGAAGTCATAAGTGCCGTAGAGGTAGTTTCATTTCTTTTATTATCTAAATTTTTAACTCCACCAGGCTCTGTTGAATTTAACACTGACTGAGGCCTCTGCAAAACTCGCATTGACGGCAGCATCAGCCGCATCATTTCCGGAAACTTTGATGCGCGGTTGTGCGGCGCAGATTGCCGCAAGAGCACCACCACCGCACCAATGACGGCAAACGCTCCCAGCATCAGCGCGAAATGGGATGCCGGCATCTTCAGGCCAACATCAGCCAATTGCCAGCCCGCCTGACTGACGAACAAGACCACCAGACCGGCGCTGGCCCAATGCAAAAATGCGATTGAACCCCAGAACGGAAAGAAATGGCGATGGTCGCGCTCCTTGAACAAACCTTTCGTCCATGGCATGAAATAATTGCCGAAGTAAAGCGCCGGGAAACCGATGAGAACCACTCCCACCTGCCACCACGGGAGGCTGATGCCTGCTGGAAAATGTTCGGGCATTGGCATCAATTCAAGGACTGACCCCTTTACCTTGAACTCCCCATACCACAATGTCGCGAAAGTAATATTGTGCGACACTCAAAAATGGCTCCGTTGAGCCATTCCCTGACAATTCATCCATCAGATGAATTCACTGAAAACTGCATAGGTTTGAATTTGTAATGCGTGCTTTATTGGCGGATTTTCCGGCCGTCAGGTTTCAGGGAAAGCTGACGCGATAGAAGCGCCTCGGTGCGGCGGGTGCGTTGGTGTCGGTGAAGAGGTAGCGCGGCGCGGTGGGGCCGAGGTATTGCCAGTTCACCAGATTGGTGGAGGCCTGCACGCTGAACGTGACGGCGGTGGCATTGCTGAGCGCGAAGGTCACGTTGCGGGTGCCGAGTCCGGTCACGTTGCTCAACGTGAGCGACTGGCCGAACCAGTAGTTCGACAGCACCAGATTCAAATTGGTCTGATTCACTGTGCCGTTGCCGTTGAGACTGGACAGCAAGAGGGCCAGGTCCGCCTGGTTGACCACGCCGTCGCCGTTCAGGTCGCCCACGAGGCCGACGGCGGGAACGGCAAAGGTCTGGTCGGGCAGGCTGTTGGTGCCATAGGCATTTGCCGCCACGGTGTTGAAGTGATAGGTCGCGCCACCGCTCAACGGCACCGTGCCTGATAAATTGGTGGCGACGCCAATGCCTTCCACGCTGTTGGTGATGACGCCGCCGTAGGCTGTGGTCAGGCCGTAATAAATTGTCACGGTGGTCAGCAAGTAATTCGGGTTGACCAGCGCGGCGAGTTGCACCGGAGTGAGGCCGTTGGCCGGATTGGGTGAGCCCGCGATGCCGGCACTTTCCGAGAACAACTGCGGCGGCCCATAAATGTATGGAGTTTCGCAGGCACCGATGTCCACATGCAAACCGACCTTGCGCGGAAAACCGCGTTCGTCCACGTTGAGGTTGAAGGGCGCATTGACCACGGCATTATCGCCGGCGTCCACTGCGGGGCTGCCGGGTGCGGGCGGCAGGGTCGGCACAGCGCCGCCATAATTGCCCAGCGGGAGCAGGTTCGGATTCAGCGGCGCGTTGGCCGAGCCGGCGAGGTCGTTGTTGACGCCATTGGCGAGGCCCGAGCTGCCATCCACGACGCCAATCAGGTTATGCCCTTGCGAGGAGACGGCACCGCTGATGTCCTGGTTAATCGGCTGGCTGGAATTGGGGCCGACGATTTCCTGGGCAGTGTCGCCCGCCACCAGCGTGGAGCGCAGGGTGCAGGCCCCGTAAATGCCGCCGCCGCTGCCG
>PKZR01000050.1 GCA_003133815.1 Limisphaerales bacterium
CGTCATCGTGCCCGGCGGTTTCAGCTACGGCGATTATCTGCGCTGCGGCGCGATCGCGCGGTTCAGCCCCGTGATGCAGGCCGTGAAACAATTCGCCGACAACGGCGGCCTCGTCCTCGGCATCTGCAACGGCTTTCAAGTCCTCACCGAAGCCGGCCTGCTGCCCGGCGCGCTCATCCGCAACCGCGATCTGCAATTTCACTGCGAAAATATTTTCCTCAAGACCGCCACGAACGATTCGCCGTTCACCAGCCAGATTCCGGCGGGAAAAATTCTCCGCGTGCCCATCGCCCACGGCGAAGGCTGCTATTTTGCCGACGAAGAAACGCTCGCGAAGCTCAAGGCCAACAACCAGGTCCTCTGGCAATACTGCGACGCCACCGGAAACCTGACCGACACCGCGAATCCGAACGGCGCGCTGCAAAACATCGCCGGCATCTGCAATGAAAAGCGCAACGTGGCCGGCCTGATGCCGCATCCCGAACGCGCCTGCGAACTGCTGCTCGGAAGCGACGACGGCAAATGGATTTTCGAAAGCATCTTCGCCGCGCTCAAAAGCAAAGCCGTCACGGCGGCAGCCTAGAGCATCAAGGGCATGAGCAAATGAACCCGTGCCGCGACGAAAGGCGGATTCGCCGTGATAAAAAGCCGGTCGGCCGGAGTAAAAAGCAATCTCGCTGAAAGAAAAAGCACACCCGCCGATAAACAAGGCGTTCCCGCCGGTAAAATCAGCGATCCTGCCGATAGAAAAAGCGTTCCCGTTGATTAAATAAGTGTTCCTGTCGGAGTAAAAAGCAGTCCCGCCTATGGAAAAAGCGCACCCGCCTATAAAAAAAGCATTCCCGCTTAAAGACAAGGCAATCCCGCCGACGGAAGAAGCGATCCGTTGTTGACATTGATTTCCTCATTTTTTAAGGTTTTACGCATGAATCCAGACGCAAACCCCCAGAAAACAACCGCCGTCAGGCCATTGCCCGACCTCAAACAGACGCTTCGTGCCGTCGCCCAGTTGTCGCGCTGGAAAATGCTCAAGGAATTGACCTGCGGCGAGGCGCGGACGATTGCCGAACTGACGGCGGTGGGCGGTTGCAGCTACGCCAGCGGCGTCAAACACCTGCAGGTTTTGCAGCGGGCGGGAATGTTGGAGCGGGGGCGCGGCGGCGTTTACCAGCTCGTGCGCCAATATCTGCCCGTGCCCGGCACGCCGGTGGTGGATTTCGGCCACTGCCTGCTGCGGCTCGATGCGGCGGAGCAAAAATGACGGCGGAGATTTGAACCGCCGCAGAAAATCTCGGACAGGGTTTGCACCCGGGGACGCAAAATTATATTCTCACCCCGGCAAAAACCAAATGACCATGCGCCGCACCATCACCATCGAATGCAATTGCGAACCGCTGTCCGGCAGCGATGACGGCAAATGGATTTTTGAAAGCATCTTCGCCGCGCTGAAGAACAAGACCGTCGCAGCGGTGGCATGAGCAATGCACATCATCACGCGCAAACGATTGAATGAATTTGCCGAGAAACATCCGACGGCGACGAGCGGGCTGGCGCATTGGTATCGCGCGCTGAAAATGAACAACCCGGAGAATTTTACTGAATTGCGCTGCCTATTTCCGCACGCGGATCAAGTCGGCGGGTTGACGGTTTTCAATATTGGCGGCAATAAAGTTCGGCTCATCGCCGCGCTTCACTATAATCGCCGCAAAGTTTATATTCGCGCCGTGCTGACCCACGCCGAATACGACGCGGGCAAATGGAAAGAGAGAAAATAATATGTCAACCGCACAAATTGAAAAAGCATTTCAAGTATGGCCGCAAGTCGAACCGACCCTGCGCGTGCCGCACAACGACCGCGAATACCGCAAGCTTGTGAAGCTGCTCGACCGGCTTGTGGATGAAGTGGGCGAGGATGAAAACCATCCGCTCGCCTCCATGATGGAAGTGATCGGCGTGCTCATCGAAAAATACGAGGACGAAAACGTGGCGGAACTGGCCTGACATGCAGCCAACCCAAACCAATTTGATGCCGCATCCCGAACGCGCCTGCGAACCGCTGCTCGGCAGCGACGGCGGCAAATGGATTTTCGAAAGCATCTTTGCCGCGTTAAAGAATAAAACCATCGCGGCCTGTGCCTGAAAGTCGCGGCTCAGGTGCATGGGAAGAAGAAATAAATAGCTAAATTGTGCAAAAGATTCAGCAAGCAATCATAAAACATCTGTGGTGGATTATCGCCATCGCGGGCTGTGGGCTTTTGATTTGCCATAGCCTGCAAATTGCCGCGATCACTGTTGATAGCACTTCTCTTGTCTTGGTAGCTATCATTCTTCTCAGCCCGTTTGTAGCGGCAATCAAGCGAATTAAAATTGGCGAGTTTGAAGCAGAAATTGACTCACAAGAGGTAAAGCGTGTCACTGACAACGTCTCCAGCAAACTTCCCGAATTGGAAGCAACGGCCACCCAGTCGGACTACGACCACCCAGCTGTGGCCGCAATTTTGGAACTGGCAAAGACGGACAAGGTTGTTGCACTTGCTAAACTCCGAATCGAACTGGAGACAACGCTTCGGCGACTTCAAATTCGTTCGGGTGGCGTTCTGCCAGCTCCTCGTGTAGCTCCACTTCATCACATCATGCGCGACCTTATCGCGAGGGACATTCTTCCGCGCGACTTGGCATCCTCAATCCCCGATGTCTTGGCATTATGCAACCGAGCCATCCACGGTGAAACTATTCGCGACAGTGACGCTAATACCGTGATTGAAGTTGGAGGTGAGCTTCTACAGGGTTTAGAGCGGGTCGTCCGCGACTTTGGCGTGGGACACCCGATTGAAAAGGCGACGATTCCTCAGCAGGAAGTAGATGCAGCCTACGCTGCAAAATATCGCGTCGTTACAATCATTCCACTCGTGGAATCTCCGCAACGCGTCACTTACATACTCACCCATGATGAACTTGAGGATTTCTTCGACGGGTATTCTGAGTTTGCAGAATTTGTTGTGAGCATTGAAAGGATTGAGGCATCAGCCGCTGCTTCGCCCGGAAATTGACGCGCGAGTTGCAAAGTTTAATTGAATTAAAATATTTCCCATGACCGAACCCGCCATTACCCCAGAGTTGGTTGCCAAACACAACCTCACGCCGGAAGAATACAAGCACGCCGTGGAAATCCTCGGCCGCACGCCGAGCTACACCGAGCTCGGCATCTTTTCCGTGATGTGGAGCGAGCATTGCAGCTACAAAAACACCAAGCCGCTGCTCAAGACCTTCCCCACCAAGTCGCCGAAGATCCTCGTCGGCGCGGGCGAGGAAAACGCCGGCATCATTGACATCGGCGACGGCATCGCCATCGCGTTCAAGATCGAGTCGCACAANNATCCGAGCGCGGTCGAGCCGTTTCAGGGCGCGACCACCGGCGTCGGCGGCATCGTGCGGGACATCTTCACGATGGGCGCGCGGCCCGTTTGCGCGGTGAACTCGCTGCGCTTCGGGCCGATCACTTCGGATGTAGGAGACGACGTGAGGAGTCTCAAATTAAATTCCGAAAGTCAGAGTCTCGTCACCTCGACTCCTACAAATAAGGATGAGGACGCGCAGTTGAAAAACAACCGCCGTCTTTTCAGCGGCGTCGTCAGCGGCATCGCGCATTACGGGAATTGTTTCGGCATTCCGACCGTCGCGGGCGAAGTTTATTTCGACAAGACGTATCAGGGCAATCCGCTCGTGAACGC
>PKZR01000017.1 GCA_003133815.1 Limisphaerales bacterium
TCCAAAACGCTGTCGCGATGTTTTGAAGCTGGCTTAAGCGCGAAGTGTCTTGGAGTACTCCGGCCATCCGGGGTTTTGTTAGCTTGAACCCTTATTTACCAATGTCAACATGAGCTGTCATCACTGCGCAATCTGCGGATAAAATAACTGACAGTTTTTTAATCCGCCTCAACTGGCCTTGGGCAGGATGACGGTGACGCGTTTGGTGCGTTGCAGCGTCGGCTGCTTTTTCTTGTTTTTATCATCGCCGGTGTCGGTGCTGGCAACCTCCTGATTGGCGGACTGGCTGGCCTGCTGGCTGGCGGACTGGCTGGTGCTGGTGGCAGTGGCCGAGCTGCCGAGGGTTGACGTGGCCGCACCGCCGTTGACGGAAACATTCTGGCCCAGCACGGACGCCGTTATGGAGCCTCCGGAAACACTGGCCCCGCCGACGCCGATGATGGTGCCTGAAACGGAGCCGCCGGCGGCGACGTCGGCCGAGCCGGCGGAAAGGAGCGTGCCGGTGAAGTTTTGCGCCGCATTGATGGAGCTGTTTTGGCGGGAGATGACCACACCGGAGATGTTGCCGTTGGCCGTCAGGTTGATCGTGCCGCCAATCACGCCGGAGTTCCCCAGATCAATGTTCCCGGCATGGCCCGGCAGGTAGCCCGGAGATCCGGGAGTCCCCGACGGAAATGTGCCGGCGGTCAAATCAATTGTAGGACCACCGGCGACATTGCCATTGAGCGCCTCCTGAAGGATGCCGCCCAAATCGGCGACAATGTCGCCCTGCGGGGTGTTCACCGTGATGTTTCCGGGAATGGTGGCACCGCCCGGTATCTGGGATGGATTCACCAGTGTGCTGGCCAGTATGCCGCTGCCGGCAACCCCCTCAACATACAATCCGGCCAGACCGGTGACAGGATTAACATAGGAAACGCTCACGCCGTTGACCGTGGCACCACCGCTTCCGACATTGACATCACCCGTTTGCGATTCAACGGAAACATTGCCCCCGTTGAAGGCGGCAATTCGGGAACCGTCTATGTCAACGTCGCCATAGGCCGTGACATTGACATTGCCGGCCCCCGCAGTGTAGACACCAAACCCAATATACCGTCCAGAACCGAACGTATCCTGCAAACCCAAATCCATTGAGCCACCGGTGCTGGTCACATTGACATTGCCGCCGCCAATCGTCGCAATGGTCGAGGTCAGCATGTCCAGATCGCCGGACACGGTAACATTCACGGTCGCACCAGAGGGTGTAATCGAAGCCAGATCTGCATAGCGGTCATATCCACCCTGTGGATCAAGTACGCCGCAGGAAAGGATGCCGTAAGTATTGCCCAGTTCGATTGAGCCGGCATTGATCTCGAACTGGCCAGGACCGCCAATGCGATAACCAATCTGTCCATTTACCGGGGAGGGTGCGGGCGAATATTCACCAAAACTGTTATGATAACTGTCATAATCAAGTGTCTGAACTTCCGTGGCGGGAGCCCAATAGACGGTGTCCGTTTGAAAATGACCTTTGGAATCAAGCACTGGCAGACCATTGACGAGTTTCAATATGGTAAGCGACTCCAAGCCCGTTACGGGGTTGGGCGTTCCCAATGCCGAAAAGGCGGTATTTTGCTCGGACTGAATCAGGTCGGCATAACCGAGCCGTCCCGTGGCCGTGTTATAGACAAAGCCGGGGTTGGTTCCGAGCAACTGGCCGTTTTGCAATTTTGAAACTCCAAACAAAGAGGCGCTTTGTAAGGCATAGGAAGCCCATTGAGACACAGGAGTGCCATTGGGCACAGTGAGGTTGGCGATAATTGTCGGATCCAATGCCAGGGTGAAAATATCATCCCACGACTCGCCCATGCCGGGCAACAGGTCCGTGACGGGAATGGCGGGGATGCTGACGCCATTGACAAACGAATATTGGCTTTGATTGTAAATCTCGCCCTTTACCGTGATGGAGGTGACATCGCTGGAACTTAAATTTTGCCCGGAAAAACCGCAGCCGATCATGTTGCCGTCCACTGTGATTTGTGTTGCCTTGCTGGTGAGGAGGAGAATGTTTTTCATGCTAGCCGGGACAGAGACCCCGTTTATAATTTGGCTGCCTTTGAGATCGATAACCACCGAATCGGAGCTGGCTGCTTGAACTGGCACACCCGTGCCATGATCCGTGTCACTGAATACACCGTCAGAGCCGCTGCTCGTCGTTATTTGACTGGTCCATTGGGTTTGTGAGCTGTCCGACATGAGCAGTTCAGACGTTGAGGAAGAGGCGCTGTCGGATACAAAGCTTCCACCTGCCGTGGTGGTGATGGTCAGGTTTTGGTCCGCCGATGGAAATAAGGTTACATTTCCTTCCAATGTCACGCCACCTGAACCGGCGGTGATGTTTAGTATCGGGGGATAAAGAACGGGAACATTGTCCACCGGCTGTCCTGACAACTGTGGTCGTGGCATGCTTGAATCATCGGTCAAATACACACCGTTTCCCGCATCAAGATTGACCGTGGCTTCGGGAGCATAATCAAACAAATGGGCGGCCACGGAAGCGTCTTTGCCGGTGTTGTTGAAAACCCCGTTTGGATTGCGCACCTCCTGCAAATAAATATTTCCGTTTGGAGCATTAACATTCCAGGTGCCGACGATGAGGCTTAGTGCAAAAGCATTTTCTCCGAATGGATCCCCGGCATTATTTCCGGCGTTAATTGTTCCAGTTCCATTGGCCAGCATATAATGACCATAGACATTGCCACCGGCGTTGATAATGACATTTCCTGCTTGAGAGCCAAAAGCACCGGTTCCTGCATCGTCTGTTTCAGTTCCAGAGGGAGAATAGCTCATAACGTCTTGTCCGGCATTGATGGTCACATTTCCACCGTCTGCCGTGCTGATCCCGCCGAGGCTGGTGGAAACCGTATAGTAGGGTGGCACCAGAATATTATGATGAATTCCAGAGGGCTGTTTGTATTGAAAACCATTGGCATCTGAACCGGTATTCACATCGCCGTATTGCGCGGTTACTTTGATGTTTCCCCCGGCGGTGGTGGTGATGCTGCCGGAGCCGCTGTTGACTGCGCCGGTATCCACGCCCATCCAGCCCACCTGGACTTCATTGGCCGCCTTGAGAGTGATGTCTCCGTTTGCGGTTTGAAGGAAGGAACTGCCGTCGAGATAAATGCCGTCGTTGCCCGAAGTTGTTGTGGAACCCGTCATCGCCGTGCCGGCGGTGAGGTTCACGCTCCAATTATTTCCGGCAATAAGAGCCGTTCCGTTGTCGAAAGTGATGTTGTTCCCGGCCGACAATGTCAACGTGGCCGCAATCCCCAGGTCGGTCAAAGTCCAGAGCGTGTTCAGCGTGATGTCATCATCTGCCGTCAGATTGATTGTGGAAAGGCCGTTGTAATTGTTTACATTGATGACCGTATAACCGGCAGGGGCACTGGGGTCTGAAGCGGCTGAAGCCAGCCAGATATCTGTCGGATCAATGGTCAGTGTTCCGCCCGCAAAACCTGATGCCGCCTGACCGTTGACGACTGATTGGATGGATCCCATTTGCGGCGCGGATATTTCCGCCTGCCCGCCATTGCCTCCCTGCGCGCCGCCGGAAATATTGATGCTCGACCCGGCTTGATCTGAAAAATTATTGTCCGACTTTACGACGACAGAGCCGCCGGAACTTGTGCCGGTGGCGTCCCCATGCGCCGAGATGGCCGAACTGGCACTCAGATCCACACTGTCACTGGCAAGAAGCTCAATTGTTCCATTGATATTTTGGACGGAATTGGCCTGAATCAATCCGCCCTGGTTGACCGTCCGAGCCTGCGCGACAATGCTGCCGGCATCGGCGATCAACTTGCCTTCATTGTCCACAGAACCTGTGGGAAGGGTCACCTCGGTGCTCAATCCGCGTCCATCCGGGCTTGAAGAAACCAAAACCTGTTCACCGGCATAAAGACCGATTTTTCCAGAAGGTGCGGAAATTGTCCCGTTGTTTTCTATGTCGCTCGCAATCAGGAACGCCGAGCCGCCGCCTGTGACGTTGATCTGGCCGTAATTGACAATTTTGGCGGTGGGCGGCGGCGCGCTGAAAGACCAGGGGCCGCTGCTGGAAAGGTCGATGGCGGGAGTGGAAGCCGTGGTCATGATCAAATTGTGCGCGGTGATGGTCGCGGTGCCGCCAATTGCAAACCCATTTGGATTTTGCAGAATCACATATCCGTTTGCATTGATGTTTCCATTTATGGTCGAGGCGCTCGGGGCGCCGGGGTCATTTATATAGTTCCAAGTCACCGATGAGGACGAGGGCTGGTTAAAAGTCGTGATTTCGCCAGCAGCGATATTAAAACTCTGCCAGTTGATAAAAGCATTGGCGGAAGCCTGGTTGATGGTCACCGATGACGACCCGATACCGCTGATGAAAGCCTTGCCCTGGCTGACGGAGCCGCCCGTCGGGTTGGCATGCACCTCAAGCCGGCAGCAGAACGAGGCCAGCAGGAGCAACGCCATGGCAGTCGTCCGGCGAAAACGACTAGCTAAACTGAATTTAATGATGCGTTTCATTTCAGACCCGGGTCCAAAGACCCATATCATTCCAAACGGCCCGGTCAAAATTGTTTTTGGTTACAATCATGTGAATTAGAACTGAGCGGTCATGGAAAAATTAAAATACGGCTCATTGCGCGGCGTGACGGTGGTGCTGATCAGCGGCAACGAGAATAAAAAATTGGCCTGCCAGTGTGATCCGAGCGTGGCGGCGATTCCGAAACCCGTGCCCCAAAGCCTGGTGTTGGACGGGAATCCCTGGGGATCCAGCAGATAGACGGAGGCATAGTCCATGTAGACCGAACCGCTCACGGTAAGCGGCGTGTTTCCGCGAACCATGCCCACCACATGGGAAGGAGTGTGCTGTTCGAGCGAAAGATGAAAGCCGGTGTCGCCAAACGACTCGCCCTCATGATAACCGCGCACGCTGTTGACGCCGCCGATGCCAAACTGTTCATTGCTGATCAAAGGCTCGCTGGCCCACTGGCCGTCCGCGCGGAAAGAGGTCATCCAATTAGTGAGGAACATAAAAGTCCGGGTATAATTAGGGGTAAGCACCGCCCAGAGTCCGCTGGACTTTGGTGAACCCGTGATGCCTTGTAGGGAATTATTTCCGGTGGCCGTGGAGACGCCGTTGATATAGCTCTGGCTGGCATACCATGGATTGATGCTCAAGCCCAATCCAACGGCGGTGGTGCCGAGAGAATCGCGCCAGCTGGCATCAGACCGGAGCGACAAGGGCAGATACTGCATCTGCCTGACCGTTGCGGGCACGGGCGAAGGAATGGTGCTGCTGTTTGTGGACGTAGGGGCAAGCGTGGCAGGATTATATGCGACCTGGTCGAACTGGAACAGGTTTGTTTTGTCGCTGCTCACCTGATAAGTTTTATAGTCCAGGCCGCCGGAAAAATTGAACTGAACATTGTCCGGAGTGACCAACGGGACACTCCATCGCGCACCGATGTCCTGATTCACCGTCACATCCTGCTGGACGTTTTGCTGGCTCACCGTAAGGCTGGGCGTGTTAACGATGGGAGTGGAGGAGAGGCTTAGAAGCCCGGTGTCAATGGTGGAACGGCTCGCAAAGACGGTCATGTCCGGCTGCCCGTTGGGTGGCGGCAGGTTGATCTTGTGGGTGGCTTCATCGTAGCCGAAGCTGCCGGGCTTGCTCGCAATCATGTCGTCAATGGATTGCGGATTGCCCAGCGGCAGGCGGTAAAACAAACCGTAGTTGGCCACCAGCGGTTCGTCATATAATGGCCAGTCCCCGTCTTTAAATTGTTGCGGCGAAAATCCGTATTGCAGCCCCAGGGAATGGTTCAAGCCCCAAACATTATCAAAGACGGCCGACGCATTGACCCGCAGGTCCGGCGTACCGGGCGAACTTTCATTGTCGAGTTCCACCTTGGCGTGCAATGGAAATTGATCCTTCACCACGAGCGAAAGATCGCTGGTGCCCGGATCCAGCCCGGGACTGATGACCGGATAAATTTGGCGGTCTTGACTGGCATTGGCCCGGTTCAATTCTGCATTGAAGATGGGTCCGTTCAAAATCATGCCAGTATGCAGGCCGGGCAGCGCGCGCATGACGTTGTTGGAACTGAAATAACGGTTGCCCTTGACCAGGATGTCGGCCAAACGACCTTCGGTGACCTGAACCTTCACGGTCGCATTGGTCAGCTTTTGCTGCGGCAGTCCCACGGAAACCGTCACATAGCCGCGTTCCGAATAGGCTCCCTGTAATTGTGTGACCGCCGTCCTAATCCCCTCGAAACTGACATTCGTGCCAAACGCTCCGTCAATGTTGGTCAAGGTCATGCCAATGATTTTCGGCGTGAGAACCGAATTGCCCATGACCTCATATTTCTCGACTTCAAACCTCGGNNGGAATTGTGACTGCTTCTTCGGCCATCTCGCCCGAATCAAGATATCGTTTGCCGGACACCACTATCTGTGGATATGCCGCCTGAAAGACATTCAGTGTTACGACGCCGCCGGCGATTTGCTCCGGCATGATGGCGACACTAATTTCCGGATAGCCCAGGCGCCGATTTTTCGATTGAAGATCCGCCGCCGCCAGCACGATTTCTTTCAGGTCCACGCTTGTGCCGGTGTGTCGCGAAAAAATCGCGGCAAGAGAGCCGGGGTCAAGCTTCACATCCCCCCTGACCATATAACTGCGGACGTTGAAATGTTCTGGTGTTTGCTTTCCATCAAGACCGGGAGTTGCTGCGATGGTGTCCGATTCCGCTGCCGCAAGATGCCATGCTGCCGTCAGCATCCAACAAGCCAGCAAAAATAAAATCGTCAGCCGGCGACGGATAAAAATCCGGCCGGCGCGCATGCCATCCGGACACAGTTTTACCAGCGATGTGCGGGCAGGGCTGTTGGCGGACAAGATCATCAAAGTCATGGCAGTTAGCCGCATGGACAACATTTCTCCGCGATGGTTTGCTTTTTTTTAAGAGCCGAACCCGACAATTCAACAGCATCCAACTGTCCGTAGTGGTTCAGAAAAGATGCCTGAATAATTGCACACCGGAAGGCTGGGGAACTTATATTACAAACTGCCGTCGAAATGGTGACAATTCGGAAACAAAGGACGGCTGCGACGGATCGGTTTTAGCATTCCGCTATCCAAACGGGGTGAAATTGATTCAAAGCCGGCAAAAAATGTTTCCAGTCTTTTGCAAAGCCGTCACGAGTATGTAACACGCTTCCGTTTACAGTTCCAAAGCTAGCTTGAGGCGGCATTGAACGCCGGTTCTTCCAAACCGGCTGCTTTCAATCAGACCGTGGCATCGGGCTGACGGCCATTAAATGGAAATTGTGATCGCATGAAAAAGAATCCGCTGCTGTATGAGCCGCATCTCACCGTCAGGGAATTATCCCTCCTGCCCGGTGGAGAGTGGCAGCCGGATTCGTCCGGCTGGTCGCTGGTGCAAGTCAGGAGTGGAAGCGGCTATTGCTTGCAGGCACAGGGAAGCACGGAATTGGAAACGGGCGCTGTGCTGCTGGTTGCGGGCCACTCAAAGACAATCATCCGGGCGAGCCAATTGGGGAAAATGTCGCTGCATGCTTTTAACGTGATACCCGCGCGCCTGACCGGACTGATCACCCTGGGCGAGCAGGAATTTCTGAAGCTGGCCGCCGAAAAAAAAGAGTCTGCGATTCGAATCCTTCCTTCCGACAACCCGACAGCCATGAACATGAAGGAATTATGCGCCAACCATAAGTCGGCGGGACTGCTGCTCCGGCTGAAGCTGATTCAGTTATTTGTCGAAGCTTTTGGCGGCGTACTTGAACCGGTCGCGGCGCAGAAGGAAACTCCGGATGCCAAGGAACGGCTGCGTTCTCTCCTGCAAAAGACACCGCCGAACGAATTGGCGGAGTTGAGCTTCAGCGAGCTGGCCAGAAGAACCAATTGCACGCCACGACATTTGAGCCGGACTTTTCATGAACTGGTCGGCACATCGTTTAGCAATCAACGCGTCGAAATCCGGATGGCACGAGCCCGTGAACTGCTGGCCACGAGCAACTCCAAAGTGGTGGAAGTGGCGCTGGAGAGCGGCTACAAATCCTTGAGCATGTTCAACCTTGTCTTCACCCGACGTTTTGGCACCAGCCCCGGCCGATGGCGACAGAGGAACAACGTGGGCTGAGCTTTTTAGCCAGCCGCTGCGCGAAGGATCTCCTGCGCATCATTTGACAACAAACTTGTGGCGTCTTACATTCTATCCGTAATATTTTCAAGAATTGCTGGCAAACAGATTCATGGGGCAGACCACACACATGCCGGTTATCTTTTTTGCTGGCCAAAGAGTCGGCAGCTAATACTGTTGTATTCGATCCATCTGGCAGTAATTAATCGATTTGACGCAGTGGCAATCAGTGGCAATCAGTGGCAATTTTAAGATTTTCAATTATAATGGTTAATCAATGAATTTATTCCGACGCACATTAACTGTTGTGATTGTGACATTCATCATCTCAACTTCTAGCGCTCTAGCTGGCACGGTCACCTTGACCGACAACGGCAACGGCACGGTGACGATGAACAACGGGATCGTGACGATGACGTGCGGCAAGGGCGGCGATGTCTCTTATTTCGCGCTGAACGCGCTGTCCACGACGAACCTGATTGATCCGAATAACGATTATGCCTTGAGTCTCACCCATATTGGCGGCCAGGGAAATGATTACTGGGTTTCGGTGGGCAGCGGTGGGTCGGGATCAACATACAGCGTGGTGACGAACACCCCGCAAATGGTTGACATCATGATCCGCAACCCGCGCGCGAGCGGCAACACGGCCTTGTACCCCAACGGGGAGTGGGATTGGGCGGAACATCATGTGATGCGCGCGGGCGAGGCGGGATTTTACACCTATCACGTCTGGCGGCACTGGGCGAACCAGCCGGCGGCCTATTATTGGGCCGACAGTTGGCAGGGATACTGCGGCTCGATTTTCAACACGACGATGAACGCGGACGGGTCGGTCAATTACGCCTGGGATTTTTCGGCGTCGGACGTGCCAGTAAATGTGCTCATTGACAGCCTCCCGCCACTGGGGGCTAATCCACCCAACGACGGCGTTCCCGGGGAGGTGGCCATTATGCCTAAAATCAGTTATATCTCGCAGCCGACCGGTGGTTATTATGAGCCGGGCTGGCCGATTTACACCCAGCCCCTCGGCCTGACATCCGACCTGTATCCAACCACCACCAAGTACGATCAGTGCAGTTATCTGGGCGCTTCCAACAGCTATCGCCCCGTGTGGGGCATGGCGACGGATCAAGAAGGCCTCTGGAGCATTCTGGGCAGCTTTGAATTCATCAATGGCGGGCCGACCAAGCAAAAGGGATCCGTTTCCGGCAACTACATGTATAATGATGATGCGGAAAGCCACGGCTTGGGCAATATCAACAATCCCGGAGTCGCCGACGGACAGGTCTTCACCAAGGTCATCGGCCCGTATTTCATGTATGCCAATACTGGCACCAATCATTTGCAGCTCTGGACCAATGCGCAAAACGAGGCCGCCATCATGGTCTCGAACTGGCCTTACGCCTGGGTGGATGAAAGCGAGCAGGATTATCCCCGTCATCGCGGCACCGTGACCGGCACCCTCAAGGCCAAAACCGGCGAGTCCACGGCCAATGCCGTCGTCATTTTGGGCGACTACACCGATGGCGACTGGATATATCAGGGCATAACCAATTTTCTGTTCTGGACCACGAGCGACACGAACGGAAATTTTTCCATTCCCAAGGTTCGTCCGGGCAATTACCAGTTATTTTCTTATGTGCCGGGAATCTGGGGCGAACTCCAGGTCTCCAACATCATTGTCCTGCCCGACCAGACAAACAGCCTTGGGGTCATAAACTGGAATCCGCCCCACCTCTCGCAACGGCTCTGGCGCCTCGGCACGCCCGATCACAGCTCCGCCGAATTTCACCTGGGAAACTATCGCAAGCAATTTGGCCTGTGGTGGCGTTACTTGAATGACATGGGCACGAACAATGTCAATTTTGTCATCGGCCAGAGCGTGGAATCCAACGACTGGTATTACGCGCAATGCAGCGTGGCCACCACGCCGCAATCCTATCCCAACCTCATTGACCATACCCAGACCAATGGCATTTACTGGTCGCCCCAGTGGAACGTCCTTTTCAACCTGACCAATCTGCCGACGAGTCCCGTGCTGACCACGATAGCGTTTGCCGGCGGCAACGGCGCCAATTTTTATATGTATCTCAACGGCGTCAACGTGACACCGGATGCCTACCACGGCCAGGGCACGGCCGACGGCACGGATATTTATCGCGATGTGGTGACGGTGGGACGCTACCAGTATTATCAATACTCTTTTGCCGCCAATTTGTTCAAGGTTGGCACGAACACTTTTACCATTACCATTCGCCAGCCGGGTGCTTCCGGCAGCTGGAGCGGCAGTTATTATCCAGAGTTGCTGCAAGGTGGACTGATTTACGATTTCCTGCAAATGGAAACCGGCCCGCAGGTGATCCTCTCGACTCCGCCCGCCGCGCCGACCGGCTTGACCGCCACGGCGGTGTCCGGCTGCGAGATTGATCTGGCTTGGACCAATAACACCACCAATGCCACCAGCATCGTCATCCAGCGGTCCACCGACGGGATCAACTTTGCCCAAGTCGGGGCAGCGGTGCGAACCGCGACCAACTATGCGGACACCAGCCTGCCCACCGCCACGACTTATTATTATCAAGTGATCGCGAATAATGCCGACGGCAATTCTCCCGTTTCCAACATCGCCCACGCCTCCACGCAGGCGGCCCAGCCGCCGGCGGCGCCGAGCGGTTTGACCGCCGCCAGCCTGGCAACCAACCAGATCAACCTGACGTGGATTGACAACTCCGGCAACGAGGACGGCTTCAACCTGGAACGCTCCACCAACGGCGGCAATTACACCACCGTCGGCACGGTCGAGGCGGGCGCAACCAATTATTCCGACGCCGGACTCGCCGCCGGGACGACTTACTTTTACCGCGTGCAGGCATTCCGTTCCTGCTGGGGCAACTCGGCCTACTCCGCGCCGGCCAGCACCACCACACTTCTGCCGCCGGCACCCATCACGCCGGTCGGCCTGGTTGCCGTGCCGGGAAATGGAACGATCAACTTGAGCTGGCTGACTTCGAGCGGCGCGGGCAGTTACAATTTGAAACGCGGTGCCACCAGCGGCGCGGAAACCAATCTGGTTGCCACCGTCGGAACCAACTATCTCGACAATACCGTCGTCAACGGCACGACTTATTACTATGTCGTCTCGGCAGTGAACGCCGGCGGTGAAGGCGCCAATTCGCGCGAGATCCGCGCCACGCCACTGGCATTTGTCACCGCCTATTGGACCAACCGCATCACCAGCTTGCCGCAAAGCTGGGATCTCAACGCGAACTGGACGAATGTCCCCGCGTATCCCAACGCGACAGGCGTCGTCGTCAATGTGACCGCTGACATCGTCGCTCCGCAGACTAACAATCTGGATCAAAACCTCACCCTCGGCTGGCTGAACCTGGGCGACGCCAACGCCTCGTCGGCTTACACGCTGGCGGCCAATGGCGGTTCGCTGACGTTCGCCAGCGGCACGAACAACAACGCCGGATTGATTCAACTCGCCACCAGTGCCGGCGACACCATTGTCGCGCCGATTACCATCAGTAACAACTTGACGGTGGTCAATGGGTCCACCGCGCATACGCTTACCATCGGCGGAACCATTGCCGGAACCAATAGCGTCACCTATGTCGGCCCCGGGTCCATCACGCTCACCACCAATAGCACTTACACTGGTGGCACGCTCATCAGCGGGGCCACGGTTTTCCTGGCCAACTTTACGGCCAATGTCTCCGGCTTCGGCCCTGGCAACATCACCCTGGACCAGGGCACGATGACCTTGAATTCGGACAACAACTCGCCGCCCGCGCCGTTCAGCAACATTTTTTATTGGAACCTCGTGGTGCCGACCAATTCCACCGGCACATTGAACGGTGACGGTCGTTGTTACCTGAACGGCACATTAACCGGCGGCGGCACGCTGAATTATTATTCGCCCTACGTCCGCATGGAACTGGACGGCGACTGGTCGGCCTTCACCGGCCAGATCAACGCCAGCGGCTCGGACTTTCGGTTTAACAACGCGAACGGCCTGCCAAAAGCGGCTTTGGCGCTCAACGGCAACAGCGCTTACTCTTTAAGCGGCGCGCTGACGGTCGGCGAAATTTCCGGTTCGACCAGCGCTTATCTCAGCGGCACGGCCTGGACAGTTGGCAACCGCAATACCACCGCGAATTTCGCGGGCATCATCACCGGCAACTCCATCAACAAAGTCGGCACCGGCACCTGGATTTTATCCGGCGACAATACTTACACCGGCACGACGACGATCAGCGGCGGCGCGTTGCAGATCGGCGCAGGCGGCAACACCGGAACCTTGGGCACCGGCAATGTCACCGACAATGCCGCGCTGGTGTTCAACCGCTTTGACAATGTGATTTGTCCCAATCTGATCACCGGCTCGGGCAGCCTGACGCAATCTGGCGAAGGCGAGCTTGCCTTGACAGCGGCGAACACTTATTCAGGGGCGACCTTCGTGACCGCTGGCACGCTGGCGCTGACCAATTCCGCTTCGCTTGCCAATTCTACGCTCATCAATCTGGCCAATGGCGCTGTTTTTGATGTGAGCGGAACCACCAGCCACGCGATGACTTTGACCGGCGGCAAAATGATTTCCGGCGACGGTTCGGTCAACGGCAGTTTCACCGTCGCCAGCGGTGCCACGCTCGCGCCCGGCAATGGCGATCTGGGTTCGTTGAGTTTCAGCAATGCGCTGACGTTGAATGCAGGCAGCAAAACTATTTTGAGCGTCAGCCACGATTCGCAGACCAACAATGTCGTCAGCGTGGCCGGCACCTTCACTTACGGAGGTTCCCTTATTGTCAGCAACGCCGACGATCCGCTGCAAGGCGGCGATGCCTTCCAGCTTTTTAATGCCGCAGGCTTCGCCGGCAATTTCACCACAGTTGCCCTGCCGGCGCTGACCCCGGGATTATACTGGAACACCAGCACGGTCAATGTGGACGGCACGATTCGCGTCGCGATTGAGACTCCGCCGGTCATTGGCAACATCGGCATCTCCGGCGGCAACCTCGTCCTGACCGGCACGGGCGGCATCACCAACGGAACTTACTACGTCCTGACGACAACGAACATGGCCCTTCCTTTGACCAATTGGACGCGGCTGCTGACCAACCAGTTCGATGTCAGCGGCAATTTCAACCTCACCAACGCGATGGTCACTAATTCCCCGCAAAACTTCTACCTGCTGCAATTGCCCTGATTCATTTGAATTGGGCACCAGATTATGTCCAGCGTCAAAGTATAAAATCGTGATGGGTATTTCAAAACCATCCACAGGCTGGCATTTTTGCCAGCAGCAGGTTCTATGTTCGCCAACACTCTCGGCGGGTCACTATTACGAAAGGCAGTCCGGAGCGACGGGCAAAACGGCATTTCGGTTCACGCGTAAGGATGTAGGATTTTTCACATAGCGGACATTGGGGAAAGTGGGTTCGACTTCCACGTTCAACGAGCTAAATCTGGCTCATTGGAACTGAGCCTTCCACAAGTCAGTTGATTCAAATCGATGATTTAGGGAGACGCTGATTTAAT
>PKZR01000321.1 GCA_003133815.1 Limisphaerales bacterium
CTTTATTCAGCGTCTCCTTAGAGGGAAGTTTCATAATAAGCGAAGCCGAGATGCCGCGTCCTCGTCCGGCAGGACGGACCAAAGGTGGTAACTGGATTGAATATTGTCAAAAGTGATTGGTTTGGTTGTCCGCCAAAAGCATCCCCAGGCCTTATTTTCCAACTATTTAAGTTCAGCAGGCACCTCATTTTACCGATGGAGATGTGTTGCCGTCTGTCAACCCACGTTGCGTCCGGCAGATATTGTCTAATGAACACCATCCTGGTAGTTGACGATGAATTACCCTTCCGCAAGGCGGTGGCCGCCACACTGCGGCGGGAGGGTTATGAAGTCTTTGAAGCCGGCGATGGGGTGGAAGGGCTGGCGTTGGCCACTGCCCAACTTCCATCCATTGTCTTGAGCGATGTCAACATGAACGGGCGGAATGGCCTTGAATTGCTCAGGGAATTGCGCATCCGTCCCGAAACGTCGTCCATTCCGGTGATAATGATGACTGGGGAACCGCAGAAGACCTCCTCGCGTTTCAGCATGGAGCATGGTGCGGATGATTACTTGCAAAAGCCTTTTAAAATGGAGGCATTGCTGGCTGCAGTTCAAGCCCGGTTGGAAAGGCGGACGAGCATCAGCCGGTCCATGGCGGCGCAACAGAAGGCGGAACGCCTGAGCGCGGCAGAAAAAATCCGATTGCAAACGTCGGCGCTCGATGCGGCGGCCAACGGCATCGCCATCACGAAACCCAACGGGAAAATTCTCTGGGTCAACCATGCATTCACCAAGCTGACCGGCTACAGCGCCGAGGAAGCTGTGGGACAGAACCCTCGCGTCCTGAAATCTGGCCAGCATCCTCCGGAATTTTACACCGATTTGTGGGTCACGATCAACGCCGGCAACATCTGGCACGGCGAACTCGTCAACCGGCGCAAGGACGGCAGTCATTATCACGAGGAGATGACGATCACACCGGTCAGTGACGAGCATGGGAAAATCCAGAATTTCATTGCCATCAAGCAGGACATCACCCAGCGCAAGCAGGCGGAGCAATCGCTGCGCGAGAGTGAGCAGCAGTTCCGCGCCATGTTCGAGCTGGCCTCCATCGGGGTGGGACAGGCCGATCCCCATACCGGGCAGTGGCTGCGCGTGAATCAAAAGATGTGCGCGATCACCGGCTACTCCGCCGACGAGTTGATAAAGATGCGTGTCCCGGAGATTACACATCCCGAAGACCGGCAAAGGGATTGGGATGCCTTCCAGCGGGTTGTCCGGGGCGAGGCACCGGATTACCGCCTGGAGAAACGCTACGTTCGCAAGGATGGCTCTCTGGTGTGGGTGAACGTGAACATGACCATCATGCGGGATGCCGCCGGCCAGCCGATCCGCACGATGGCCACAATTGAGGACATCAACGAGCGCAAACAGGCGGAGTCCGATCTGCAGAACCAGCTCGCATTGCAGGAACATGTAGCCAAGATTTCCATGACGGTGCCCGGCGTGATTTACACATTCCGGCTGCGGCCGGATGGCTCCAACTGCTTTCCGCATGCCAGTCCGGCCGTCGAGGAACACCTTGGATTTCCCGCGCAAGAACTGGCGAAGGATGGTTCCGCCATCTTTGCGAACATACATCCGGATGACCTCGGCCGGGTGCAGGCGAGCATCAGCGAGTCGGCCCGGACGCTAGCCATTTGGGGGGACGAATTCCGGTTCAATCATCAACGCAGGGGAGAAATATGGATTTCGGGACGCGCCGTGCCACAAAGGGAAACTGACGGCAGCATCCTCTGGCATGGGTTCACGATGGAAGTCACCGAGCGCAAGCGGGCGGAGGTGGCGCTGAGCGAGTCCGAGGAGCAGTATCACCAGCTCTTTGCCGTGGAAACCGATGCCATTTTCATGGTGGACCGGGAGACAAACCAAATCATCCAAGTCAATCCGGCGGCGGAAACCATGTATGGCTACAGTCACGATGAGTTTCTCCGGTTGAAAGCCACCGATGTCTCCGCCGAGCCGGAAAAAACCAGCCAGGTGATCGCATCCGATCAACAGCACATCCCGGTGCGGCTGCATCGGCGAAAAAACGGAGTGGTTTTTCCTGTTGAGATTTCCACCGGTGAATTTATGTCACGGAACCGCTGGATTCATGTGGCTGCCATGCGCGACATCACGGAACGCAAACGGACGGAAGTAGCGTTGCTGGAGTCGCAGCGTTTCCTGAAATCAACGCTCGACGCGCTTTCCTCACACATCGCCATTCTCGATGAGCACGGGACGATCATCGAAGTCAATGCAGCGTGGAATCGCTTTGCGCATGAGAACGGATTTGTCGGCAACTACGGGGTGGGCGACAACTATTTGCAGGTTTGCCGTTCGGCGGAAGGCTGTTGTTCCGAAGAAGCTTCGCCGGTGGCCATCGGCATTCGCAGTGTCATGGACGGGACGAGTGAGCAATACTATCTGGAGTATCCCTGCCACAGCCCACAAGAGCAGCGCTGGTTTATCGTGCGGGCCACCCGCTTTGGCGGCGGCGGACCGGTGCGGGTGGTGGTGGCCCATGAGAACATCACCGAGCGCATGGAGTCTGAAATGCAAATTGAGCGGCTTCAAAATGAACACGCCGTCGTTTTGAACTCTCTGGGAGAGGGCGTGCATTGGGTTGGCGTGGACGGACGAATTAAATTCGAAAATCCCGCCTCGGCAAAAATGCTGGGCTATGAGATCGACGAACTGATTGGTAAGCCGGCGCATGCCACCATGCACTATAAGCGTGCCGATGGAACCGACTACCCGGTCTGTGACTGTGGCATTTACGCAACATTGCGCGATGGGATCTCTCGCCGGGTGGCCGATGAGGTCTTCTGGCGAAAAGATGGAACCAGCTTTCCCGTCGATTATATCTGCACTCCCGCTTACAAAAAGGACGGAAGTTCCGGCGGCTCCGTGGTGATATTCACCGACATCACCGAGCGCAAACGGACGGAAGAAAAGTTGTACCTCCAAAACTCGGCGCTGTCAGCCACCGCCAACGGCATCGCGATTACCGACCGCAACGGTCTGATCCTCTGGGTCAATCCAGCCTTCACCCGGCTCACGGGTTATGACATCAGTGAAGCTATTGGAAAGACTCATGCTCTTCTTAAATCGGGAGTTCACGACCGTTCCTTTTACAAACACATATGGGACACGATTACAAGCGGCAAGGGATGGCACGGCGAATTAGTCAATCGCCGCAAGGATGGCAGTTTGTATCATGAGGAAACAACCATCACACCGGTCAGCGACGAGCATGGGAATATCCAGAATTTCATCGCCATCAAGCAAGACGTGTCTGGGCGCAAAAGAAACGAGCAACTGCTGGCACACGAGCGTGACCTGTTGCAGGCGTTGATGGACAACCTGCCGGATCATATTTATTTCAAGGATGCCAGCAGCCGGTTCATCCGCGTCAACCGGGCGATGGCCCGGCACTTGGGACTGGCACAGGCAGAGGACGCCATTGGCAAAAGTGACGCGGATTTTTTTCCTGGTGGCCAAGCGCGACAAAAACTGATGGACGAGCAATTCCTGCTCACCACTGGCCAGCCCATACTCGGCCTGGTGGAAAAGTCAGACACTGCGAACGAAGCCAACTGGGTGTCTTCAACCAAGGTGCCAGTTTATGGGGCGGATGGCAAAGTCACCGGGCTGGTGGGCATTTCCCGCGACATCACTGCTTACAAAGAAGCGGAACTGGAACGCCATCGGATGGAAGTTCAGTTGCGCCAGTCGCAAAAGCTCGAATCCGTCGGCCAGCTTGCCGCCGGCATCGCGCACGAAATTAATACCCCGACACAATATGTCGGCGACAACACGCGCTTCGTCAAAGATTCCTTCGTCGCCATCATCAAGGTTTTGCACAGCCACGAAGAGCTGCTCACCGCCGCGAAGCAAAACGCCGTCACTCCGGAACTGCTGGCGCGCAACGAGGAGATACTGGCGGCCAGCGATCTGGAATATCTTTGCGAACAAATTCCGTCGGCCCTCAAGGAAACACTGGAAGGAATCGAGCGTGTCAGCAAAATCGTCCGGGCCATGAAGGAGTTTTCGCATCCCGGTGGCAAGGATAAAACCCCCGCCGACCTGAACCGCGCCATTGAAAGCACGGTGACAGTCGCCCGCAATGAATGGAAATATGTCGCCGATTTGAAATTGGAGCTGGAGCCGGACCTGCCGCCCGTTCCCTGTTTCATCGGCGGGTTCAACCAGTGCATCCTGAACCTTGTCGTCAATGCCGCTCATGCCATTGGCGATGTCGTCAAAAAAAATCCCGGCACGAAGGGCAACATCACCATCTGCACGCATCGTGATGGCGACCACGTTGAAGTGCGGGTTTCCGACACCGGCACGGGCATCGCCGAGGCGCACCGCAAGAATATCTTTGAGCCGTTTTTCACAACCAAGGATGTGGGCAAAGGAACGGGCCAAGGATTGACAATGATTTACGGGTGCATTGTCAACCGGCACGGAGGCACGGTGACTTTTGAAACCGAGGTTGGCAAAGGCACAACCTTCATCATCCGGTTGCCGTTAAAACCACAGACATTAATGGCAGCCAAGTCAGCGGCTCAACCGGAAGCACACGCCGCATGAAGACACTTTTATTTGTGGATGACGAGACGAAGGTGTTGCAGGGATTGCAACGCCAGTTGCGGCATATGCGCCTTGAGTGGAACATGCATTTCATAGATGGCGGGCAAAAAGCGCTCGATTTCATGGCCGCGCAGCCAGTGGACATTATCGTTTCTGACATGATGATGCCGGGGATGGACGGATCTCAACTGCTGACCGAGGTCGTCAAACGTCATCCGCGCACGGTGCGCATCATTTTGTCCGGTCACGCAGAACGCGAATCCGTCCTTCGGCTCGTCGGTCCGGCTCATCAGTATCTATCGAAGCCATGCGATGCTGACGAACTGCGCAAGGCCATTGGCCGCGCGTTTGGGCTGCGGGACCTGCTGGGCAACGAACGGCTCAAACAGCTGGCGACACGTGTCAAAAATCTGCCGACGTTGCCTGCACTGCAAAACAAGCTTACCGAGGAACTGAGGAAGGATTCGCCGTCCATGGAGCGCGTTGCCGAAATTATTTCGCGCGACATCGGCATGACGGCGAAAATTCTGCAGCTGGTGAATTCGGCGTTTTTCGGTCTTGCCCAGCCCATCAGCAACCCGCTTGATGCAGTGATTTATCTGGGGTTGAACACCGTGCGCGCCCTGGCGTTGTCGGTGGGGATTTTTTCCCAATACGAGCAGAAGAATTGCAAATTGTTTTCGCTCGATGTGCTGGCCAGTCATTCCTGGACTACCGGCGTCATGTCCCGGTCCATAGCACAACAGGAACGCATGGAACTCAAGATTCTGGAGCAATGTTTCCTGGCCGGGATGTTGCATGACGTCGGGCAGCTGGTTCTTGCCTTCGGCCTGCATGATGAATATTCGGAGGTTCTCGCAAAGGCGAAAGCGGAAAACCTCCAAATATGGCAGGTGGAGCAGGAAGCTTTCGGTGCCTCGCACGCGGATGTGGGCGCCTATCTGCTTGCGCTTTGGGGGCTGCCCAATCCCATCATCGAAGCGGTCGCCATGCACCATCAACCTTCACGATGCGTCGCCCCGGAATTTTCGCCAACAATCGCGGTTCACGCCGCCGATGTTTTTGCGCATCAATGTTTCGCGGGGAATACCGAGGTGCCACCGCCGCAGCTCGACCTCGCATATTTGACGAGTCTTGGTTTTGCCGAACGGATTGAAACGTGGCAGGCAGGCTGCAAGGAAGAATTAAACAATTAACTAGATAAAATTATGATTGAAAAAGTATTGTTCGTGGACGACGACCCTAATTTGCTGGCGTCGTGTGAACGGAATTTCCGGAACAAATTCCTGACCGAAACTGCCGATGGCGGCGCGGCTGCATTAGAAAAAATTGCCGCACACGGCCCGTTTGCCGTCGTTGTTTCCGACCGGCAGATGCCGCACATGGACGGCATCAGGTTTTTATCGATTGTAAAGGAGCGCGCCCCCGACACCGTCCGCCTGATGCTCACCGGCAATGCTGATTTGGAAGGCGCGATCAAGGTGGTGAATGAAGGGAACATTTTCCGCTTTCTTACAAAACCTTGTCCGCTGGAAATTCTCGGCAAGGCGGTTGAGGACGCGCTCGCGCAATTCCGTCTTGTCACCGCTGAAAAAGAGCTGCTCAACAAAACCCTGAGCGGCAGCATCAAGCTGCTCACCGACATTCTCTCGATGATGGAGCCGCAATCGTTTGGCCGCGCGCAGGCGATGCGCGATCTGATCGGAATCATTACCAAGAAATTTAATGCCGAAAACGCCTGGGAAATTCCGCTTGCCGTCATGCTTGCGCCCATCGGCAATGTCACCATCCCGCCGGAACTGCTGCTGCGCGCCCGTGCCGGAGTGGCGTTGACTCACGCCGAGGAACAGCTCGTGGCGAAGTTGCCGGAGACGTCCGCACGTCTTCTTGCCAACATTCCGCGGTTGGAAGGAGTCGCACGCATCGTGCGCTATCAGCATAAAAACTATGATGGCACCGGCTTTCCCAAGGATGCGGTCAAGGGCGACGCACTGCCGCTGGGTTCGCGACTGTTGAAAATTCTGGCTGACCTTTCCCAGCTTGAATCCGAGAGCCATAACAGGTCGTCCGTGTTGAATGAGATGCAGACGCGGCTGGGCTGGTATGACCCCGCAATGCTGGAGGCGGTCCGCGTATATTATGGTGTGGGCCTGGCGGCCCGCGATGCTGCGAGTTCCTGCATTTCCATTTCCGTGGCGGATCTGGCTCCGGGCATGGTTCTGCGCTCGAACATCGAAACCAAAGACGGCATTTTGATAATATGCGCCGGGAATCACCTCACCGAGATGACTCTTGAGAAAATTGCAAATTTTGCCGTCATTTCCGGCATCAAGGAACCGCTCTTTGTGGAGAGTCCGAAACATTCCAACGTGTAATCCATAAAGCGCGAATCCGGTCAAAAACCAACTTGCCCCGCCATCTTTGCTGTCCTATTCTGCTTGGCTGTGAAGAAGACGGTCAAGCCATCTGAAGTCGCCAAAGGCAGTTGCGCGGGCGCGGAAGTCTGCCC
>PKZR01000310.1 GCA_003133815.1 Limisphaerales bacterium
GCTTTGAATTGCAGTTCGTCATTCGACAACGCGCCCAGTTCGCGCCGCTTGTCCAGCACCAGCGACTTCACCAGCCCGGCGCGCATGGCATCGCGCAAATCAAAATCCGCGATGATATGCGGAAAATAAACCGCCTTTGCTTTTACCCCGCTGCCAACCTGGTTGTAAGGCGTCGCCGAAAAATCAATTTGCACGAACCGGCTGCCCTTGGTTTCCGCAATCGCCCGCAAACTTTTCTGCCATTCCACTTCCGTAATCTCGCCTTCATTGCGGACTTCGTGAATGTGATGCGCCTCATCGTTGAAAACAATCAGGCTCGGCATATCGCGCAGATAAGCCAGCGTGCCGCCGCGCTCATAGCGGCGGTTCAAAACCTCCAGCGAGTTGCCCGCGCTCGTTCCCGGCGTCAACGGCAGCACCGCCGCCGCCACGACTTTGGGATCGGCCACGATGCCCGGCGATTCCGTGCCGTCATCTTCTTCGTCCGTTTCGTCGGCTTCCGCCAGCGCGTGCCAGTTGCAAACGCCAATCAGCCCGCCCGCCGTGACTTTCGTTCCCAAATCCTCTTTTGTGCAGACGTTGCCTTGCACGAAACGAAAAACCTCATCGCTGTAACTGTCCGGCACAAACAAATCCTTGTAACGCGCCAAAGCCCAAAGGTCTTGGTATGGGACACCTTCTGTGATGTATTGGCGATACATCGGCTGGCCACCTTCTTTTTTGGGTATCACCAGCAAATCGGCTTCAAGGCAGGCATCCAAAATTTCTTGAGTCGTCTTGCCAGACATATCTTCCCCCAAAAATTCAATTGTTTTTGATGGAATCGCCCAATGTCGTCCGGCCTTTGTCGGGTCGAATCCTCGCCACGGCTTCCCGCTGTCACCTCTGCGTGTTCCTGGGCCGGTTAAATAGTTTGGCTGATAAATTCCGTGTTTGTCTCGGTATTTGAAACGAGTCTCAATGTAGCCCTTCGAGAAAGGACGTTTCCCAGGATGGAAAATAAAATTCTCCGATTTAGTGTAGAGAAAAATTACATCGTGAATTGGCCCGTATTGGTCGGTCGTTTTATTGTGGGAATTACTACGTCGCCAAACGATTTCACTTCTAAACATTTCATGCGAAAAGATGGCATCCAAAATAAGTTTGACGTAATGGCAAACGTGCGAGTCGAGATGGACGTAAATTGAGCCTTGGTCGGAAAGCATTTCGCGCATGAGGCACAAACGCGGGACAATCATCGCCAGATAGCTCGCCGTGCCGTCGGCCCATGTGTCGGAATAGGCAAATTGCTCAATCACCGTTGGTTTCTGCTCCACGTCGCCGCCGGACAACGTGATTTTCGTGCGGTAATCGGCCTTGGAATCAAACGGCGGATCAATGTAGATGAGATCAATTTTCCCGCGCAGCGAAGGCGTCCCGGCATCGCCCGCCAGCAGCGCGGACATCGCCAGCAAATTGTCGCCGTAAATCAGCCGGTTGAACCATTGCGCCCGGCTGGCAATCAGTTGAGTCTGCCCCGCCGTGTCATTCAGAAGCGCCAAATCCCCGGCGAGCGTCGCCTGGGCGTTGGCGTGCGGGTTGAGGCTTTGAGATTCCTGCCAGTTCGTATCTTTGGCCGGCGTGACCAGTCCGCGAGTCTGCAAACCCACGCGACTGCGGGCTTCCAGCCCTTCCATGATACGTTCCGCCTGCCGTTTCCCGGCGCGGACAATTTCCGGCAGTTGTTCCAAAAGGGATTTGCTCATGCGCTGGCGCGGAGTATTGCGTTTTATTTTGGACGGTGCGAGTGAAAATTCCAGTTGATAATCCGGTCGTCAGAATTAAAGTAAAAAATGACAATGCACGATCAGCCCACATATATCACCGTCACCAAATGCTTGAGCCATTGGGGAACAAGCAAATTTGAGGAGGTATTTTTTGCGGAATTGTCCGAACAAGACCAAAAATTGCCGTTGCAGGGAATGTGCGTGAGTGGTGGCTATCCATCGGTGCAAAACTGGCCGGAATTTGAGGATTTGAAAATCGTGAAACACTACGGAAATTCAGTTTCGGGAAATTTCGCTGTTTCATTCACCGAGGAAATGAATACAAGTTGCCGGGATCAAACATTTCCAGAAAGACTTTCAGGACGAATCAGTTTTTCGATGACGCTTACGACCGGCGAGGTGGAATTTGAGTCAACCGCGCTTGAAAAACGGGAATATGAAAAGGACGAGTTTTGATTACGGTCTCAACTTGAAAGTTTGGCAACTTTCGCGTGCGGCCAAAATTCTGATTTTCGGATTCGTGTTTCCATCGCCTGCCTGGAAACTCCAAAATCGCCGTGCAAAGCACGACAACAATAATCCATCACACCATCAGAGCCTTGGCTAAAAATTCCCTCACCTTCCGCATCATTTACAGCCTCATCCACAGCACCAGCAAGAATGTTAGTGGGAATTAAAAAGCGGCCGGCAAATTCATCCGCGTGCTTTTCGATCCAATAGTATTCCACCGCCGGAATCGCGTTAATAAATGCGACCCACTGTTTGACCGTCTTAAAATTCACCGCGCCGTAAATATCCTTATGCAGAAATAAATGACCCAATTCATGGGCGGCAGAAAACCGCAGCCGGTGCTGTTGGGACGGCTCCTTGAAAGCCCACTTATCAAACCAAATTCCAGACAGGTCGGGATAAAGAAAAGCATCCTGCTTGAGTTGCTGGATAGGGGCAAAATCAAACTCCAGACCTAAATCAAATTCCGCAAAGCCCAAAATATCAATGGGGATTTTTTGCGCTGATTTATATTGGCCGCGAATTTGATTGGCAATTGCCTCGATTGCCTCCCTAGTCAGAAAGGGCGCTTTGAATTTGGCCGGATTCACTTTGCCCTTATGAGTTTTTCAGAATTTCGGCCAGTTTTTCCAAATCTTCGGTTGTGGGTTTTTTACCGGTTGCCGTTCGGAAAAAGACCGGGAGGCGTTTTACCAATTCGGCATCATTCATCACATATTGTGGTATTTTCCCCGCGTCAATCGCCGCATAGTCGAAAATCAATTCGCGATCCTTGGAGTCTTCAGACAGACCGAGGATGACGGCAATCCGGTTGAGAAGACCTTGATCTTGAGGGGGCGGCAGGACGCCGCGCTCAATTTTGCTCCAATTGCTAGGATCGCAATCCGAAGCGATGCAAAATTCGCGCAGTCCTAAACGCCGTTCCGCCCGCAGTTTTTTTAGAAATTCGCCGAACATAATCTTGCTTGTGTGGTAGAAAAATACCACAAAACCCAATGGAGTCAATGGTTTTATGAGGTCTAACAACTAATTTTGCCCGTTATACTTTCTTGTTGCGTTAGCATCAGCGAGTGAGCATATTGATATAGTTGAATTTGACAGTCGAAACTATTGACCGCGAGCTTGCTGAATTGGAAAAGCGATTCCAGCAAGACCGAGACGATTTGCTTCGCGCAAGGGCGTATGCCTTGCGTCAAATAAACCCGCCGCCACCAGTCCAACCAATCCCAATTGAGTCTGATTGGACGCCGATGAGCGGGAAAATACCCCCTATCCGTGGTGGTGTCAAAACGGACAGGCAGATCATAAGGGAGTTTCTGGCTGGCTGGACTGGCGAGTTTTCAATACAGCAACTCGTGGATGCAGCCCAGAGACATCCAGACTCGCCGGAATCGAAATTTGATAAGAATCTCTGGGCTTCAACGATTTTTTGGCTGTGCCGAAATCGGTTTCTGGAAGTCGTCAAGCCGCGAGCCGGAAACAAGCCTGGAACATATCGCGTTATTGTTAGCCGGGCGGATTTGATTTCTCCAAGACGCCGAAAATCCAAACAGGTAAATCCGCTTCAAGATATTGTCATTGAAGTGATTAGAAACATTCCGATGCAGAGATTTAGCAAAACAGACGTGGTGAATGAAGTGCTAAAAAGCCATCCTGATCGAGACACCGACGTAATCGGGTCAGTGCTTCACCGTTTGGCGGCAAACAACGTGACAGCAAGGATTTTTGCGCGGAGCCGAGAAGGGAATGTTTATGAAAAGCTCTGACGCGAAACAAATTCCCAACGTGTATGGAGATGCAAAATTTGACGCAACCTAATTGGTTGTGTCGGCCAGAATCAACCAAGAACAAAGGTTTTTATGAATAGAATTGCCGGGAGCTTCCCCGCTCTGATTGCCGCCGGGAGAAGCGAAGATAAAAGTCCTGTGAGAGTGTGACTGTCTAGGAAACTCTCTCACAGGGCGAGGTAGTCTCGCAGGCTCCGCGTGGCGCAAACCACGCGGGGCTTTCCAGCCGTAATGAACTCACGGTTGGAACTGGGGCGAAGCCCGCAGTTTTGCAATACGATTCAATTCTGCCACAAGGATTTTTTCCAGTCAATAATAGAGTTCGTTAACACCAGGAACTTCTATGTCCAAACATAGCGAGTCACGTCCGGGTTATGCCTTGATTTTCCGTCGCTCGATTAAACATCCAGTGACGAAAAAAGTCATATTCCCGAAACGTGGCAAGGTGTTCCCGATCTGGATTAAAACAGACGGCGAACAACTAAATCTGTCTCTAAATTAGAGACAAAAACAACGAGCCTCACAGGGGGAAATCCCCTGTGGGGCCAATCAAATGCGAATGTGGCGACGCTGGCATAAAAAATCACGCCCTCACCAACCGCACCGCACCGCTTTTGGCGGACACCAGCGCGCCGAATTTAATCAGCATCGCTTGCGCGACCGGCGAAATCACCGGGCGTGTGTCGGTCTTGTCATACACCGTCGTCTTGCCGGCGGTGGTATCGGCGTAGGATTTCAGCCCTTCGCCCGGCGGTGACGCCGTGCGGTCGGCAATCAGGAGTTCACGCGCCATCTCGCAGGTTGCCTCGACAACGGCGAGCGGCACGATTGAAAACGGCACGAACGGATCGTAAAGCAACAGGCTGGTGAGGACGGGAATCGGCGCTTTGTCCGGGTCGGGACAATTCACACGCGGCCATTGCAACGCCTGCCCCGACTGTGAGCGCAGACCGTTGAATTGATATTGCCCGTCAATCAGCCGCGAAAGCTATGCTAAAACTGTTGACGCAATCATCGCAGAGGCGTTGAATTAACGACGACATAACAATTTAGCGTAGCAGTTCGGCTGAACGAAAACCGCGAATTTTCCCTGCCAAGACGAACTGAGTGCGCGCCCCATCGGGCGCGGCTCGGTTCATTCTTGGCAAAGGCGCTTGGCTTGTCTGGAGTCTTGATCAGGCTGCCGACGGTCGCATTTTCAAACCTGCAATCGAAGTTGCGTGGTTGGAAGAAGGGCGGCAGCACCGCGACAAACTACCTTGGATTCGTGAGAGCGCCGCCTTTGCAGCCCGTCCACAATGTATGCTGTCTAGGGAATGGGCGCGCATCACATTCAAGACGCTGGCCGAGCAATTGACAAAGGTTGAAGACGACGCTCCGGTGGTGTTCCATTTCGATGGCGAGGTGTTGACGATTCGTTGTGCGGGCAAAATTACCGCCGTTGCGGCGCAAGGGAATCGGTGGTCGGAGGCTCACTCCATTCCAGCAAGATCGCTGCAAAATTTGCCAAAGCGGTTTATGGAACCGCAGATCGAAGTTTCAATTTGGAACTCCGCGCTTGGTATAGGCAGGCGGCAGTATCTTGGGGTTGCGCCGGTTGATGTCGGCAGAACCCCGTCGCGCGAGCCATGTAATTGACGGTTTTGACACCAGCATTTATCAGCTTCTATTCGTGCAAATTCCCGCTAACTGTGCGTTCGCTTTGTGCAAACTGAAACTTGCACGAACTATGCCCGATATTTACCTACCGTTTGCGGAGTGGATGCTGACCGCGAATCCGGCAAATTGACCGCTCACATGGCTCGCGCGCGTTAAGCGAGGAAAAGAGAGAGTTTCCGCGCACGCGCACGGGCGCGTGAGTCATGTATCCGGGGCATCCAATTTTGTCAGCCACGCGATGTAGCGGTCACATTGCCGCCATTCAATGTTGAACCGCTGACGGACTGCCCGGTGGGTTTCTGTCTTGGTTGCGCCCGCTTCCAGCAATCGTGCGACATACCCGCGCCGCTCGTCAATCTGCTGGCGCGTGGCTTTGATGTAGGGCTTGCGCTGGCTGGGGCGGATGATTGGCGGATTCTTGGGTTTCATGGTGTGTTTTTGTTCCGGTCGCGCAGCCGGTCAAGCGCACGCTGGCAGACCGGATGAATAATTGACCGCAGGCCGGTTTCCAGCGAACCCCGGACGGAATTATCCATCAGGTCGTCGAACTCGCCGGCCAGAATTTGCCGGGCGACGTGAAGCCACGGCGCGCAATCTGGCGCGAGTCCAGCAGCTTGGCCCTCCAGAAAATCCAAAAGTTCACCTTTATGCTGGCGCAACTCGGCGGCGAAGTCCGGCGGGCAACGCTTGGCAGGGATGACGGCCAGCTTGTCGCCACGCGGTTCTAGCCGCAGGCCAAGACGGACGGCACGCTGGCAAAGTTCAAAACTCTGATTCATATCAGCATGGCCTCCCTTTCTTCCAGCACCGGAGGATTTGAAGCGTGACACCGTGACAATTCAATGTTGGCGGGGGTTTCATCCGCTTCCGCATCCGTGACATGGGCGGGGTCTGTCACGCTTTGAAAAGTGGGATTTCCGCCTGTAAAATCAGGGGTTGTCACGTTGTCACGTTTCAACAAGCCCGGATCGGGCAGATACCGGTCAAAAGCATCTTGAAAATGGGCGAGTTCGTAGCCGTTTGCCCGCTCATCGCCAACACGGATGGTTTTGGATGAAACATTGAAGCTATGAAGTCGCCGCGCCATCCATGTCGGGGTGATTGGTCGTCCCCGGTTGGCTTCCGGCCACGGGCGGTCGCTCATGGAACACAAGGTATCCACCAGCGTCTTTGACAACATCCGCTCGGCATTGGCTTCATTGAACACCCGCCGGATGTCGGCCAGCAACATCGTGCCGATGCCTTGTGCGTCGGTGTCGGTCTTGGCCGTGAGTTTGGCGAACGCATCAGCGGCACGTTGCGGCCAGTCACCACCAGCAATTTCGGCAATGGCGAAAAGAGGACGCCAGTTGTCGGCCAAACGGTTGAACGCGCCGGACGGCAACACCGGGTCGCAAGCTTCCAACTGGGCGAGGTTGTCCGCGCACCACCGCGCCAATTTCCGGCAAATTTCCGTCTCCTGTTCCACATGGCGAGAATCAAACCGCTGGCGCAATTCGTTCGGTTTGGCTCGTTCCAAAGGGATGACAATGCTCCGGTCATGCAGTGTGCCGGGCAGCGCGCCAATGCCGCAAAGCACGACAGGAGCAAACACGTTAAACGCACGAACTTCATTGCCTTCGCCTTCGCACCTCAAAGCCTGTCCGCCACGCCGATGTCCCGCATTAAGCAGACCGCGCAGTTCCTCGTTGTCCCCAATCCAAGCGTCACACTCATCGGCCAACAATGTTGGTTTTTTAGATTCAATCACGCGGAACAAAACAGCCACGCTTAAATTTTCAGTCGGCAGAGGACGCGACACAAACAAGGCCAGCACGTCTCGCAAGGTGGTTTTGCCACACCTTTTATCCGGTGATTTGATGTTCAATCGCGGCGAACACTGGAACAAATCATAGCAATGTGTATGCGCCGCAAACAAGGTGATGGCATCAGCCGCGCCGTCCGGCAGGGCGACATATCGGGCGAACGTCGAGGCGATTTCAGCCAGCACGTCCGCGCCGTTCACGGCATCCGGCCACAATTCCACGTCGGCCAGGTTTAACGTCCGGCCTTGCAGGTCGTCGGCTTGCGCTCCGCTGTTTGGTCGTTTCGTGTCCACCATCTTGTCGAGGACGGACACCCTGACGCCCAACCGCTCGGCTTCCGCGTCTCGGCAGCGTTCGTATTCCAGCGGCGGCAACGCGGCCAGTCGTTTCAAAAGTTCGTCGTCGGATTCCTTTGGCACTTGTGCGCCTTCGATTTGATCTTTCATGGTGGTGAGTCCTTCCAGTTGATGCAGGTCGTTAAAATCGGTTGGCTTGGTAGTGGTGTCGTTGAATTGCGGCACGGCCAGACGTGCGCCGATGGCTTTTGCCGCCTCGGTTGCTTTCGCCAGACCGGGGTTGCCGTCCGTAAGCTGATCGTTGTCCGCGCCGATAATGATGTCGCGCGTCGGGAATTTTTCGCGCAGGGCTTTTGAGACGGCCAATAGATTGCCGCAGTTCATCGCACATACCACGGCATAGCTGGTCGCCTCGTGGATGCTCGCGCCGGTCGCGTAGCCTTCGCAAATAACCAACGGTGAATCTGGCTTGTCGGCCAGAGTGAAGAAACAACCGGCAATTTTTCCGCCGGTCAGAAATCTTTTACCGCCGTCCGCGCCGATAAATTGTAATGAATGAAGTTCGCCATCCACGTCACGCAGCGGCAACACCAGCGCGCCGAGATGCTCCCGCACGTCGCTGGGAATTTTCACGGCCTTTGCGTCGAGATAAGCGTGTGCCGTCGCCAGTTTGGCACGAGCTAGAATCCACGCGGCGATTTTTCGCGTCTTCGCGTGACGCTCCGCTTCCGTCCGCTGGCGTTCGCTTTCGGCAAGTTGCCATTGTTGCCGGATAGTCTGCCATTCGGCGGCAGACAAGTTTTCCCGACGTTTCGCGCACCATGTTTCCTTGATGCTGCGTTTCCAACATCCGAACGCGCCGGCGGCGGGCGTGCCGGAGTGAAGCACGAACCAGCTATTGCGCGACTTGTCGCCCTCCACTTTCACCCGGTGAAGTTTGCCGTCCGTGTATATCGGCCCGGCATAGTCGAGTCCGGCGGCGTGCATTGTGGCGCGGAAATTTTCAACCACGCTCATACGCCATCCTTTTCCTCGCCGATCTGGGTGCGGGGCCGACGATAGGTTAGAAAATTTGATTTGACCCACGCCGTCCCTTCGACCACCGGCACGCGAATTGCCCGCTCCGACAGTTTCAAAAATGGCAAACCGCGCGAAAGCCATGTGGATACCGTCCTAGGTGACACACTGAAACGCTCCGCGAATTGGCGTTTTGTGTCCGCCGCTCGGTCAATTGGGGCATCTTCGTCGGTCATACAATACCTCCTCCGCCCTGAATCAGCGCATCTACGTCACTGGCAAGAAATCCAGACGCCCGCACGCGACCGGGCAATTTGCGTTTCGCCAAAATGCCGGCGGCGGCGAGCTTGTCCACAAATCGCAGACTGCGAGATAGACGGCGGGCGGTTTCAGCGCGGCGGATTAGACGCGGTTCGGTGGAAGTTACCGGCGCGGACTTTAGCGCCGCTGGTTGGCGCAGGACGGCCATGATCCTGGTGCGGTCCGCAGGGGTTAAGGTCGGGTCGGCTTGCAGCCCGCATTTGACGATCTGGAGTGTTGTTGGCAGCATAAATTTCTCTTGCTGCCTGACATTCTCATAGACGCGCTTTGCTGCCTATGGACTGAAAGAAGAATTCTTTCAGTCCACTCGCCGCGATTAGCTTTTTGATTCCAGTTTTCCGATTTCAACCATCATGGCGAGCATGTGCGGGCCGGGCGGAGCGAACTCTTGCGGCATGATCTCAACCATGTATTCCCACGCGCTTGCTTGTGCTTTGCGGGCGTCAGCATCCTCGCCGAAAAGATCGGCTTCGTTCGCAGGTTTGCCGGCTTGCCATTTTGCGTCGCGGAATGGTTTATTGCTGCCGGTTTGGAATTTGTCACGCTGCGCCCGCGTCTTGAATTTTTGGCGGATTTCCGCGTTCGTAAATTTCTTCCGGTGTTTATCTGCGAAATCGTTGGCTTTCTCCCAATCATTTCCGCACTCTCGGTAAAGACGCCACGCAGCAAGGTCTTTCAGCCGGTCAAGTGGTTTGCCAGTCGTTCCAATTTTGGATTTTTTGTAACTTTCCAATCGCTGCTGATTTTCAGGCAATTTCAGCCATTCCAAAAACTCTTTGACCAATTGCGTCTCGCTTTTTGAATAATCCAGGTTAAATATCGCGTAATAAATCGGCAGGCGGTCATCGTGTTGCAAGATAGGAGGAATAGCCTTGTATGGCTTGGCATACTTGTCCCGCTGCGGGTCGTGATCTTCAACTATCGGCTTGGCTTCTTCCGCCATCGCTTTGAACCTGTCAAAGATTCTGAATGTTTCCAGCATCAAAACGTCGGTCATAGGTAACGGCGGAATTTTCTTCCGTTCAGAGCGAGCAACTGCCTTGCGCTCTGCCGGAGTCAACGCTTCCCAATCTTTTTTTGGAAACGATTCGCAATCGAGAAAGTTCAGTGTATCGAAAGGGAAGGACGTATGGCCGACCAATTCACCTTCTTGATATGCCCACGACGAAGATTTTTCGGAATCCATCCCTTTCGCTTTTAATTCGTCACGGCGTTTGGCCGCTTCCCATATCGCCTTTAACTCACGGGCATATTCGTAACGGCACGCAAACTCCGCTTCTTCTTCGTCCACGTCACCATGCAAGTAGTCCATGAATTTGCTGGATGCGTGAAAGGAGAATTGCTTCACGAAATCGAGATGCTCTGCGAGTCGCGCAGTTGTCCACTTTACGCGCTCGCGTTCAATCTCTGCATCCGTTGCTTGGTCGCTCTTTTCCGGCACAGCCATATATTCAGTTTCTTTCCGCTGTATTTGCGCACAATGCCAACAATTCGGCGCGCTTTTTTTTCCAATTCCCTGCGGTCATGCTTTTGACGATGGTTTGCACGTCGCGCAAGATTTCGTCTTGCCCGCGTTTTGTAGGCTCTGGCGTGGCTTCGCTCATCACGGACGGCAGCATGGCAACGGCGCGGCCAGCGGCCAATTCGCCGACGTGCGTATAATGCCGCGTCATGGCTGGGCTGCTGTGTCCCACGATGGATTCCACGACCGACAAGGGCGCATTGCTTTCGCGGCAGAGCGAAACAAATGTGTGGCGCAAACTGTGAAAACCAACTTCGATCACGGCGCGTTTGCCGTCCGTGCCGGTGCCGGGCTTGTGCAAGGTGATGCCGCTCGCTTTGAAGTGTTTTTGAACCATGTCCGTTACCATGTCTGTCCGGTGAAAATAAAGCGCGGCCATTTCCGGCAGGACGTATTCACGGCGTTGATCCAGCGGCGTCCCCGCCAGCATATCGCGCAAAATCGGATGGATTGGCACAATGACGGGTTTGGGATTGCGGCGCGCGGTTTTGTTGGGGATGCGACGAATCATTGCACGCGGCAAATCCACTTCGCCCCAGCGCAGCGTGGCGCAATCGCCCAGCCGCAAGCCGGAGTAGATGCCAAGTGCCAGCAACGTCTGCAATTCACCCGTAGCGGTCTGGCAGATTTTCCGCAGTTCATCAATCGTCAGTTCTCGGCGGCTGTTTGTGATCATCCGCTTGCGCTGAATGTTTCCACCGCGTTTCGGTGATTCCCACGGATTGCCGGTGAGCTTGGCTTTGTGCTTCACGACGCGGAAAACGAGCGTGAGCAAATTCAAATGCTTGTTGTAGGTGGACGGGCTGAACCGTCCATGATTCAGGTTGCTGGCGTATTCCTCGGCGATTTCCTTCGTCACCTCGCGCAGCGTCGGCGCGTCGGCGTGTTTTTCCTTCATCCAGTCCGCGAACGCCTGCCATTGAAATTCGTATTGGCGGAGGGTGGATGTGCCGCTGTCGGGGCGGTTGGGCGAGGCGAGAAATTCGCTCCATGCCTGTCCAATGGACAAAGGCGGGTGCTGTTCATCTTCCCACTTGGCAAGTTCGGCCTTGCGGCCTCCCAGCTTCACAGTGAGTTCCTCTAAAACCTTCGTCTCGGTAGCGGCTGTGAACGGGCGCATGAATTCGTCTCTGGCCTTGCGTGCGGCTTCGACGGTGGTAATCGGTTGCCCATTGGCATCACGCAATGCTCGCGTAAGAAGTTTGCCGTCTTGCCGCCATGAGCAGTAATAGTTGTTGCCGCGTTTCAGCAAGTAGCGATCTGGCTTTGTTTTCATTTGCAATCCTTTCTCTTGTGTTCCGTTGTGTGCGCTAATTTACGCATAACAACTTGGATTGTCAAACAAAAATCACACAATATAGATATTTACCCTTTATTTGTTGAAATTAAAGCAGACTGTAAATCTGCTGGCTTACGCCTTCGATGGTTCGAATCCATCACCTACCACCACTCTTTTTCCACAGGGAAAAAACGGATTACGACAAGTTTTTTCAATAGTTTTTGCGACTGCCAAGTCGAAAGATAGTTGAAGCCGCAAACTGGCGGGCGTTTCACTTTTTATTGATCTGTAGCCGGATGAACAGGCTGTTGGTGATACCAGTCAAAGTGGCGAGATTGGGCTGGACGGAAAAGGCATCCTCCGTTCCATTTGTCAAGACGGAGGTAATTAGAAAATATTGCGGATATATATCGGCTCCGAACCAACTGGCCAGCAGGTTGGTTGTGGCCTGCGGGATGAAATTAAAGTAATTCAGTTGTGCAACCGGCACTTCATAGGCGAGCGTCAAAAGGCTGGAGGAATCGGGCCAGGCCAGATGTGGCAGCATTGGTGAGCCGCTGTTAGATACCAGTGGTGACAGACCAAAAGCGTTTTCAATCATCAACGGCTGCTGGTCCGGATCAGCGGTGGAATTGGGATTCTGTCCGAGCGTGTTAAAATATTGGAGTTCCCAGGCGTCAATCAAACCGTTTCCATCGCGGTCGGCACCGGAAGGCGGTGGCGAACCGAAGAAGAAGTCCACCTCGTTGGAGTAAAGCCCGGTGGCCGTGTTCAGCGCGGACGAGGGGGCATAGGTGCCCGGAGGTTGAGTTTTTGTTCCTATGGGTGCGACGCCGTCCAGAAAGGAAATGTTTCCCGACGGATAAACCGGGTTGACATTCGCCACATCCGCCGGCGGCGGTGTGAGCACGCAGAAAAATAGGTTGGACGAAGTCGTGACGAACGTTACCGGCTGCTCGGTGGTCTGCAAAGTGGCCCAGTTCAACTGGCCGTGATAACCCTCAAATTCAGGATAGACCCATGGCGTGGTGGTCGGGGCGATCAACGTGCCCTGGCCCGTCCAAGTGTAGTTGTAAGATTTTGTATGCACAAAAACCTCCTGACCATCCATCCGGTTTTTGTAAACCCGATACGGTCCGCGCCCCAGCCAGCTCATCGCTGTCACCTTGTTGGTCGGATAGTTGAAGGTGATGCCCATGAAATTTTGCGACCCGGTCAGCGTATAAACGTAAGTGAGCTTCAACCATCCGTCCGGGCGCAGGCTCCACTGAAAGGCGTTGGCCGAACTGCCGATATTGTTGGCCATGACAAAATAATTTGTGCCGTCGGAATAATTCGTGACGGTGACGCCGCCCCACGAGCCGGCCACCAGCACCGGGCCGTTCGTGAACGACACCGGCAGATTGGAAACCGTCAGGCTGCTAAGGTAGCCTGTCGTCTTGCTAAAGTGAAAAATGCGCGGGCCGTTGGTGACGATAATTTCCGCCGCGTTTGTGCCGGCGGAAATCGCCGGCGCGATTGCAGAAACATTTCCCATCAGCCGGTCATGGATTTGTGAGGGCGTGTGCAGCGGCCAGGTCCAAGTGTAAAGATTATTACCGAGCGGATCGGTCGCCGTCAGGCGCAGCGCGTCGTAATTCGTGCCGTTGGCGGGAAAGCCCGGCAACACGAGCGAACCGCTGGCACCGGGCGCGATGTTTGGGCCGGCAAAATTGCCGCTGTCCAAGGCGACAACCAAACCGCCGGTGAGCGCGTTGGTGCTGGTGTTAAATGTGTTGGTCGGATCGTTGGCGTCGGGATACCAGCCAAGCTGCCAGTCGAACGTGCATTGGTTCAAGCTGGTGAAATCCAAGCGGTTTGAAACGGCCAGCGTTCCGTTGAACGCGGCGGGAGTGGGTGCCCCGACCCGCACCGGATTGTAGACGGATTTGTAACTGTAATAGCTCGCCTCCGGCTGGCGATACGGTCCGACGATGCCGTCCGGCGCCTTCATGTCATTGACATCAATCTGGCCGCCCTCATCGTCGCGCACCACGCCTTCGTCCAGAAATGCCCAGGTGAACATTCCGCCGCCGTTCGTGGCTGTGCGCATCAAGTCCCAATAATCCGACAGGCTCGCGCCGCCGCCGCCGTCGTAATTGGCGTGGAGAATTTCCGTCGGCAAACAGACGGGCAGACCAGCACCCAATTCGCCGGTGAAAGTGGTGTAGGACGGATAATGATCGTCCACCACGTTGTTAAACGTCCCGGTTCCGTAGCCGGGCCGGTTGACATGGCGGTTTTGCGGATCCCAGATGGCAAAGACATTTGTCGAACTGGAGCCGTTGTTGTCCACCGAGGTGTTCCAACCACCTTCATTGCCGTTGTCCCACGCGATGATGCAGGGATGGTTCACGTCGTGAATCACCATTTCTTTCACGAGTTCAGGCGCGATGGTGCTGTCGTAAGCATGCTGCCAGCCGCCCAGCTCGTCAAAAATATACAAGCCCAACCGGTCGCATTCCTGCAGGAAAACTTTGTTCGGCGGATAATGGCTCATGCGGACGGCATTGAAGTTCATGTCCTTGATCAACTTGATGTCCAAGTCGTCCTCGGCCTGACTGCTGGCGCGGCCATCGTTCGGCCAGAACTCGTGCCGGGTGACGCCGCGCAGGACAACTTTTTTTCCATTGATCAAATAGCCGACGTTGTTGCTGAAAGTGACGGTGCGAAAACCAATCTGGTTCGTCACCGTGTGAATCAGATTGCCGCTCGCGTCGAGCAACTGCACCGTCAAGGTGTAAAGATTTGGAAATTCCGTGGACCATAATTGCGGCGAAGGCAGCGTCGCGGAAAGCAGCACATTGGTCGCGCCGGCGGTCACGGTGTTGGAGAAAACATTTCCCAACTGCACACTGTTCGTGTCGGTCACGCTCGCCGTCACGATGCCGTTGTTTGTGATGCCGGCAAGAAAGACATTCACATTGATCAAGCCGCTGGCCTGCGCGTTCACCGCCAGCCGCTGAATATTGGCCGCCGGCATGGCCTCCAAATAAACCGGCCGGAAAATGCCGCTGAAATTCCAGTAATCCGCCTCGCGTTCGGCCGTGTTCACGGAATTGTTGGCCGACCATTCGCTCACCGTCGTGTTCAGGACATTCGTGCTCGCGCTAACCACGACGTTCGTCGTGACATCGTAGCTGAATTCATAAAATCCGCCCTGATGGGGATTGGTGGTGACGACGTAGTTGGTGATGCCGGTGCCATTCACGCCGGAAACGCCCAGGCCAACCGCACTGTAAAGATTGGTCAAAGCACCGCCGGAATTTTCCATGGCCAAAACGCCGCCGGCTCCCACATTGGGAACCGCATTGGTGCCGGGAGTGTTGGTGTTAAAATTCCACTGATACAATGGCGTGGGTGGCGTGACCGCATTATTGCTTACGGCGGAGGAGCAGACGGCTGCGATGGACGACTGGCTAAGCGCGCTGTTGAAAATCCGAAAATCGTCACCCCAACCCTGAAAGGCGCGGGTGAAATTATAGCGATTCAAGAGAAACGCATAGGCGCTGGTGCCAAAGGCGACCGGACCTTGCAACAACGTTTGTGTAGAAATAACTGTTGGAGCCGCATTCTTGCTGCCCACATAAAAATTGACGTTGTTGGCCGAGAGAGTGGAATCGTAAGTCACAGCCACAAAAACCCAATCGCTGCCGGTGAGCACCCCGGCGGCGGTGACGACATTGCCGGTGTTGACGGTAAATTGCAACTTGGCGGTATCCTCAATGAGAAACGCCGCCCCATTCGCTAGACTGGTGTCATAAGTTGGCGTAGCACCGACCGTGATGATGCGGGGATATTCGCCGCTCACCATCGTGCTGAAGTCCGCCGTGGGTTTGATCCAAGCCGTGAACGTCACTTGGTTCAACGTGCCCAGATTAAGATTGCCAGTGGGGCTTAAGGCAATGCCGCCAGTGCCGCCCGGGGAAGTCGCGGCGGAATTGTCCAAGGCGCGATCGAATGGAAGTGCATTGGTCACGGTGCCGGTAATGGTGGCATTGGTAATGACGCCGGCAACAACCTGACCGTTGATGCTGGTGGCCGTGTCGGTCAGGACGCCTTCATAGACCAGATAAATTCTTTGTCCGGCCCAGCCTGCGGGCACGGAAAACGTGGTGCTGTATTGGCCAACGGAAGTTGAAGTGGGACTGTTCTGATAACTATAATTGCCGAAGCCCTTCGTCTGCCAGCACGATGGCACAGGAATGGTGGTCGCGACATTATTGCTGCGCCCGCCGCCCGTCATGTAAAACTGCCACGGCACCGTGTGATCCTTGTCCGTGCCGGAAAGATACTGGACGGCGGTGTATTGCGCCTCGGCAAATGGGGCGAACACAAGTGCGGATATCAGCAGGCTCCAGCGATTTTTTGCGCGCATAAAAAACATTTTAATCAGGGGATTTGCAGCAGGTAAAATCCCTGCGGCCAGCCTGAGTTGACAGGATTGGTGAAATTGAAATTGCCGCCCGCATCAAATTGATTGGTCAATAGCCGCGTCCAGTTGGAAATCGGCGTGGAAAAATTCGTCGCGCCCAGCAGGTAAAAACTTGCGTAGCCCGCGCCAGTTCCGCCGTTGAAAACCAAGCCGCCACCCGAAAGTATTACCTGACCAATGACGGGATGCGGCGTGACAATGACAGTCAGGACGCCGGCACTGTTGAGCGCGCCCGTGTTCCAAGCCAGACCGGCCGGCAACGCCGGCAAAATCGCATTGGCAAAGGCCCCGCTATAACTGGCGGCGTTGAACAGCTTGAAGCTGTCACCGTTTGCCAGGGCCGTTGAGCCGATGTTCGTCACGACCAGGGTTCCGCCGTTTATTAGCGCGCCGGAAATGTTCACAACGTCGTTCGTCGTCGGCGATTTGCTGATTTCAAAAAAACTTGTGCTGCCCGCCGCGAGCGTAAGCGAACTCCCAAACGTCAGCGTGCTCAACGAACCGCCGGGTGACAGCGTGCCACCCGCCTGAATTGTCGCCGCGCCGTTGATGACGCCATTGCCGCCGAGTTGCCCGCCCGCACCGACGGTCACCGTGCTGCCAGACACCAATGAACCGTTGACCTGCAAAAATCCATTGGTCACGGTGGTCGCGCCGGTGTAAGTGTTCGCGGTGTTCAAAGTGAGTGCGCCACCGGCGACGTTGACAGCCAGTGTGCCGGCACCATTGGCAATGGGATTATTCGTAACGAAGATATTGCCAGGGCCAACGAACGTCAACGTTTTCAAACCGCTGTTGCCGGCGGTGATGCCGCCGCTGAAGGTCAGTGCGTTTCCGCCCGTGTTCGCCACCTGCGAAATGGTCAGCGGCTGGTTGACCGTCACCAGATTTGTGAAAGCCGCATTGTTGTCCGTGCTGCCGCCGAGCGTGTATGTGCCAGAAGACGTGAGCTGATTCGCAATTGTAATTGGATGACCAACATTGTATGCGCCGCCAATCAGCAATGCCGGACTGGAATTATTGGCCGTGGTATTTGCATCGCCGAGCGTGACCGTCGTGCCGGGCTTGCCCAACGCGCCCGCAGAATTCGCTTGCGCGGTGGAGCCGTTAATCGCCGGTATGGTTTGGTTGTCCGCATTGCCGCCAATCAAAGTTCCGGCGCTGACCACCGTGCCGCCGTCGTAAAAATTCAAACCGGAAAGCGCCATTGTTCCCGAACCTGACTTGACCAACTGGCACGTGGTTTTTGTGCCGCCGTAATCGGCGTTCACATCGCCAATGGTGCACGCCACCGTCAAATCCACATTGGAGTCGCCGGTGACATCCGCCACATTAAAGGTGGTGGTGGAGTTGTTCAGGCTGATGCCGTCCCAAGCGGTCTGGCTGGCGATGATGGACGATGGGGCAGAACCGCCCACGGTTACATTGCCACCAAGCTGATAGGAAAGGTAAGAATAAAGATAACCTGCCGACGGCTTGTAGTTGAGATTGCTCGAAGGCACATTGGCGCTAATGGTGCCGCCATTCAAGGTTAATACTCCGATAAGATTTGAAACTTTCTCGCACTTCAATGTTCCGCCATTGATGACCAGCGGCGGCGGCGTGGTATTTTTCCCCGTGCCAAGCTGTCCGAACGTGTTGTTGATTTGCAAATCAAGCGTGCCGGGACTGTTGATTGTAACCGTCCGTGTGTTGATGCCGCAATTGCCCAACGGCCCGGCGGTTCCGCCAACGCCATTGACGGTGTTGGTGGCAGCGAGCGTTCCGTTGTTGACGATGATGTTGCCGCTGAAAGTATTTGCCGCCGTCAGCGTGAACGTGCCAGCACCAGATTTGGTCAGGCCGCCCGTTCCGGCAATGGCGCTGCCGCTGATGACAAAGTTTTTCGCTGTATTGTCCACAACAATGGCCGCCGGCGACCTGCTCGCGGAGGCGCTGACCGTCGTGTTGCCGAGCGCCGAGTCGTCAAACTGCACGGTGACTCCGTTCTGATAGGTCGTCGTCACGCCATTGGTCAGCCAGTTTGCCGTCGTGGTGTCCCATGTGCCGCTCGCCGCGCCGGACCAGATCGTGTTGGGCGTCGTCCCCGGAGTTTGAAAAAATTCCAGTTCGGCGACGTTGCCAAATCCGTTTGTGCCGGACACATAACGCACAAAGCGAAAGGCCGTGGTGTTGGTGACGCTCTGCAACGTAATCACACCTTGCGGTGGCGAGTTGGTGATGGTGAACAGTTTCACGGCGTCGCTGAAATCCGCCGCGTTCGCGCCCTGAAAAATTCCGCCCAGCATCCGGCCCGAAAAATTTGAGCCGCCGTTGTCGGGGCGTGGACAATAACCGATCATCACGATGCTCGTCTTCAGGCTGCTGCCGAAATCAAGCCCGACCCAATCACCATTCGCATCCGGCCCGTCGAAAAAAGTATTTGTATTCCAGTCCATCGCCGCTTCCTTCACGTTGGCGGCGACATTATTGGACGAGCCGTCGGTGCCGATGAT
>PKZR01000112.1 GCA_003133815.1 Limisphaerales bacterium
GCCTTGGGCGTCACGGCGCATTGCAAATCGCGGCGCAGCAGCGTAAGCGACTGGTCAATCGGCGAGGCCGCGTCCACGGCGTCCGCCGTCGCGTCGCGCAAATGCAGCGCCGTGAAAAAAGCCGCGTTGGCCGCGATCAACACAATCGAGGCGACGCCAATCGCCAGGATCATTTCAATCAGCGTGAACGCCGCAGCATTATTTGTTTCTATTTTCACTGGTTCAAATTCATCGTACCGCTGAGCACCTGCGGATTGGCCAGCGTGCTCAACTTCACCGAATAATCTTTGCCCTGCGCGGAATACTTCACTTCCGCCGTCAACAACTCCATCGAATCCTGCGGCCACGTCTGGCTCGTCAGCGTCCAGCGGAAATCCGACGCGCCTTCCGTGACCGTGCCGCTCTGCGTGCCGCTGTTCCAGTTCGTCATCACGATGCTTTCGTTTAAAACCCGGTCGGCCACGCGCGCCGCCGCGCTTTTGCGGATGGCGACCTCTCCGGAGAGCGTCGACATGTGCAGCGCCTCGATGGCCGTCGGTATCACAATTGCCAGAAACAGCAATGCCGCCAGCACTTCCACCAGCGTGAATCCGGTCTCGTGGTTACAATTTTTCGCTGTCGCTAATTTCATAACCCCTGCGGTCCGCCGATTCGAGCAACCAAAGCTCGCCGCCGGTGGAACCTGTCAATTTTACCATCTGCGGGCTATTTTCATCCACGGTACCATCCGCCAAAAACCGGATTGCAGGCAAATTCTTGAACGTCGTCGCGGTCCCGTTCAGGCTCATCACCGCAACCTGCACATTTTCATCCGCCGTATAATTCTCGGCCTTCGTGTCGCCGTCTTTTCCGGGCGTTTCCTCTTCCAGCCCGTAGCCGTTGTTCTTATCGTCAATCCAAAGCACCATTGGCATTCCTTCCGAAACGGCGCGCGATTGTCCTTCGTGCGCGATCGCGAGAATCCGGCGCGCCTCGGAATCCAGAGCCCGTCCACGCACGAAGCTCGACATCTTCGGTGCAGCGATCGAAATCGCGACCACCAACAGCACCATCACGAGAATCAATTCGACCAGTGTGAACGCGCATCGGTTTCGTCGCTTAATTGGATTACCAGTTGCCAATGTCATCCAGTGATGATTCCACAAAGTTTCGCCGTTAAATTATTACTGAGTCGACCAATTGCCAATGTCATCGTCCGTTCCTTCCTTACCGTCGGGCCCAGCCGAAAGCAGGTCATAAGTGGGCTGATTGCGTTTGCTGGGGAAATAGTAAATATACGGATTGCCCCACGGATCGAGCGGCAATTGCGGAGGATCAAAATAAGGGCCGTCCCAATGCTTGGCATCGCTGGGCTGCACGAGCAAATCATTGAGGCTTCTTGGATAAGTCCCGTTGTCTATCTCATAATGGTCGAGCGCAGCCTTGATGCCAGAATGAATGTCAGTGTACGCCGCCGTTTTGCGTGATTTTTCAGTTGTCCCGGCAATCTTTGGGATTACCAGCGCCGCGAGGATGCCGATGATGGCGACTACCAGCAGCATTTCAACCAGCGTGAATCCTTGAAGCCGTCTCGTTTGATTTCGTTTTGTATGATTGAGTTTCATAATTTGTGATTTATTGAATTTATTTGATGTTTGCACCCATAGTCAGCACCGGCAGCAACATGCCGATGAAAATAATGCCTATGAATCCGGCGATCAGAAACAGCATCGCCGGCTCGGCGAAGGCCACAGCCGTTTTTAAATTCCGGTCCAAATCCACCTCGGTCACGCTGGCGATGCGAATGAGTTCGCCGTCGAGCTTACCGCTTTCCTCTGCCACCGCGACCATTTCCAGAACGGATCCTGAAAAAAGATTTTTACAATCCGCAAGGCTTTCGCCAAGCCGTCCACCCTGCTGCACACGCTCGATGGATTGCGAGACCGCGTCCACGAGAATCTGGTTGCCGATGGAACGGCGCGCGACATTGAGGCTTTGCACGAGCGGCACGCCAGCGCCAAGCATCGTGCCCAGCATCCGGCAAAACCGCGCCATCGCAAACTGGGCGTTGAGCGAGCCGACAATCGGCGCACGCAAAACCAATCCCTCCCAAACACGCCTGCCTTTTTCCGAGGCAAACCAGGTGCGGACCAAAAACACAATTGCAATTATCCCCGCCGCGACAAAAAAGCCGTAATGAATTACCGCATGGCTCGCGCCAATGATAATCTGAGTGATCAACGGCAGGTGACCGTGGAAGCTGTTGAAGACGGTCTGGAATTTCGGGATAAAAAACACGAGCATGACTGTCAGTACGATCATCGCCAGCACAAACAAAATGGCCGGGTATAACATCGCCGTCATAACTTTCGATTTCAATTCCTTATCGCGCGACTGGAACTCGGCAATCTGCGCCAGCACCACGTCAAGGAATCCGCCCGCTTCGCCCGCTTCAACCATCGCGACATAGACGCGCGGAAATGTTTCCGGCGATTGAGACATTGCGGAAGCCAGCGACATGCCGTCCACTACGAGGTCGTGGACTTTTTTCCATTGCGCGGACGCCGCTGGCGAGGAGGATTCCCTGGAAAGAATCACCAGCGCGCGGCTCAACGGCACGCCGGCAGCAAGCAGGCTCGAAAGCAGGCGTGTGAAATTTTCGAGCTCCCTTGCTGAAACTTTTTTTGCCTCAAACTTGAATGAAATACTCGCAGGTGCATCCGTCGCGGCACTGACTTTTGCAGGAGCGCCATTTTTGGATTTGGATTTCATCGCCGCCGTCTCGGCAAGGTTTATGGGACGCAAACCGAGCGTCTCCATCTGGCGAAGCGCATCGGGACGGCCCGGCGCGTCCAGACGGCCTTCCGTCATGGTGCCATTTGCCTGCAATGCTTTGTATTGAAACGTTGGCATTATAAATCAGCTTTTCACTTCACTTTGCCACTGCGATGCTCGCGGCGGTCTGCGTGTCCGTAGCCGAGCCTTTTGTGGATTGGGCCACTTCCTTGGCAGTTGTCACACTCAAGACTTCCTCGACCGTCGTGATTCCCATTTGCACCAGGCGCCAGCCGTCCTCGGCAAGCGAGCGCATTCCCGAGCGACGAGCGGCCTCGCGCAACTGGTCGCTGGATGAGTTTTGCAGAATCATCTGGCGGATTTCAGGGTTTGTATCCATCCATTCAAAAATTGCATGGCGCCCGTGAAAGCCGGTGTTGCGGCATTCGCGACAACCGACCGATCTGTAAAGCATCGTATTTTCAGGAATGCCAAGCTTCGCCTTGAACGCGTGAGCGGTCGCCGAATCGTCCGGCTGTTTGCAATGGATGCACAACACGCGGACGAGGCGTTGCGCAAGCACGGCTTCGAGCGACGACGCGACGAGATATGGTTCGACGCCCATGTCCACAAGACGCGTCAGTGCGCCAGGTGCGTCGTTAGTGTGGAGCGTGGAAAAAACCAAATGGCCGGTAAGCGATGATTGCACGGCAATCTGCGCGGTCTCAGCGTCGCGGATTTCGCCGATGAGAATCACATCCGGGTCGTGGCGTAAAATCGAACGCAGTCCGCGCGCAAACGTGAGGCCGGATTTTTCGTTGACCTGAATCTGGTTGACGCCCTTGAGCTGGTATTCGACGGGGTCTTCAATCGTGATGATTTTACGGACAGAATCGTTGATCTCGTTCAACGCGGTGTAAAGCGTGGACGTTTTTCCGGAACCCGTCGGGCCGGTCACAAGAATGATTCCGTGCGGCAGTTCAAGCACGTGCTCGAAACATTCCACCTCACGCTTGTCCATGCCCAAGTCGGACAAGCCGCGCAGCTTGGAATTTTGCCTCAACAAACGCATCACGACCGCCTCGCCGTGCAACATTGGAATCACGGAAACGCGGATGTCCACCTCGGCATCGTCCACGCGAATCTTGATACGACCGTCCTGCGGCAGTCTTTTTTCCGCGATGTTGAGATGACTTAAAATTTTGACGCGCGAAACAATGGCCGGCTGGAAGCGTTTGAGTTGCGCCGGAACGGGAACGTCCTGCAACACACCGTCAATACGATAGCGGATGCGAAATTCATCCTCGAACGGTTCAAGGTGGATGTCGGACGCGCGCAATTCGATGGCATCCTTTAAAACCTGGTTGACGAAATGGATGATGGAGGCTTCGTCCTCGGCGGCTTCGTCAAGATTCGTGTTCTCGGCATTTTCATCAACGACTTGAAAACTTTTTTCCTCGTCGAGCGTGCCGATGGTGTCCGCACCGACGCCGAGGCGTTTTTTGATTTCACGCTGGATGGCTTCAGTCGAGGCGAGAACCGGTTTGAGGTTCAAGCCTGTCATCGTTTTCAGCGCGTCAAGACCTTGCGTGGCAAAGAGACGGCTGGTGGCGACCTCCACCGTGCCGTTGTTGCGCGTGAGCGGAAGCAATTCTTCCTTTAACAAAATACGCGCGGGAAAAAGAGACAGAAGCTGACGGTCGGGATCAACGTCGTCCAAGTTAGTGAAAGCAAGACCATACTCATGCGCGAGCCAGCGCAGGATGTCTTCCTCGGTTTGAACCTGGGTTTTGGAATGAATTAACAAGTCCGCATCAATCGAAGACAGTTGCCGGGACGCGACCATGCGTTCCAGCAACTGCTTCAACGACGCCTCTGGTGTCACTGTTTCATTCATAGAACGTCAGCTTCTGTTTTGCGATCGATCAAGGCAGCAATCCCACCAACGTGGCCTGCGCTTCCTGCTTGGGCGAAAGAACGCCACGAAGGGCTTCCTGTGCATCGCTCAAAGCAGCCTGCTTGACTTTTTGAGACGCTTCATATTTGTCCAAGGCATCCTTGATTTGTGCCGCAGGCGAGTCATTGTCAACGGCGTTCTGCAATGCCTGCTGTTCTACGCTGGCATTTTGTCCGCCGAAGCCACCACCGCCACCGCGGCGACCACCACCGANNATCACTTTTTGAACCAACGGCTGTACCGCAGCCCAATCGGTGTCATTCGTGAAATTCAGCATGGTACGGACGTTATCCATAATGCGTTGTTGCATCTGAGCGGGATTGAAATTTCCGCGCCCACCGCCGCCAAAACCTCCTCCTCCTCCCCCGCCATATCCGCCACCACCACCAT
>PKZR01000236.1:0-780 GCA_003133815.1 Limisphaerales bacterium
TTAAATCAGCGTCTCCCTAGGTGGCAATATTCACATGACTCAGATCACCGGTTCAGAAATACACTGCCATATCTTGACCGCAAATCACCCACGTATGAGCCATATTCAGACACCTTGCCGTCCACAAACACCACAAGCCAATCGTCGTCCTGTCCCGCATTGGCCCGCGTATAGCGGAACACCTCGGAAAACCCGTTGCTGATCGAGTCGGAGGCCACATAATGTGTTCCGGTGGCCACCTCGGTAGGGCTGCCCAATAGTTTCACCACCTGATCTTTGGTCATGCCCTGCTGCAAATGCAACAAATGAGTGTTGAACGAATGCGATGAGGCGCAACCGGTTATTACAATCAATGTGATTACTGCGAATAGCGCTTTTATGGGTTTCATTTTGTTTTGCGATGGTGCTTGTCGTGCCGCCTGATGCAAAAAGTTGAGCCATGTCGCTAATGATGTCAATCCCGCAAAGACGGCACGGCCAAATGCTACGGCTGCTGCATCTCGCGCAAACGCAAGCTGNNTCAACATCCCGCAGGAGGCGTTTATTGAGGTATTGAAGGCGTAGCAGCGAATGTGAATTCGCTCTGAACTTTATAGGAGCCGACTCACGTCGGGTGTTACGGATGCTGCAACCGGAAGAAAAGATTTCCCGCCGGTGATGTGATGGTGATGCTTTTATTTGTGCCATCATCCGAAATGCTGAAGCCGCTCGTCGTCCAGTTCGCGGTCTTCAAATCTGAATTTTGTTGCAAGACGAATCCGGTCGAAGCCGACGGCCACG
>PKZR01000236.1:818-1574 GCA_003133815.1 Limisphaerales bacterium
CGTTGCCGGAGGCCGCTAAAAGACTCCCGTGATTTTTATTTCTTCCGCTTCTTCGCGGGTTTCCAGGCTTTGACGGCTTTCTTGACCTTGGCAACGTGTTTGGCCGTTTTGCCAGCCTTCCGTTTGAAGGAAACAGACAGGGCAGGGGATGTGGGATTTCCAGCCGGCGCATTCTTGCCGACGGCAATGAATGGACGATTGGTGGGGAGGCCGAATTCACGACGGATGGGGGCGTTGGCGGCATCGTCAAAGGGCCACTCGCCATCCACCGCGTATTGAACAATCCGGCGGCGGGTATCTATGCTTTTGACCAGGGCGGCCACGGCGATGTGTCCCTTTGATTTGTCGGATTGGGCGGAGGTTTGCGCGCTCCATGCGGACGTGAAGGCGTCCACGGCATCGGACAAGACGGCAATCTTGCCGGCGGTGATGCCGGGCAAAACGTCGGCGGCGGGTGCGGCGGCTTTGTCTGCCTTGGCGGCGGCTTCGGGCGGGGAAATTTTATCGCGGATGGCGGTGCCGACCTGTTCAAGCGTATCCTGGTTGGCGTCAATTTTCTGCCCGACGTAATAGTCCTTGAGCATAACGGGCTGGCTGGCTGCGTATTTTTGCTTGGCGGCGGCCTGTATTTTGCGGATGGCCCGCTTGAGGGTCTGCTTGGTGCCGGTCTTGCCGCCGGTGGCGACATTTTTGGTCACGGCGTTCTCCACGACCTGCCCCAGTCCGCCGCGCGCCGTGACGCAGTCGGCGGCGATC
>PKZR01000236.1:1670-5713 GCA_003133815.1 Limisphaerales bacterium
AAGAATGCCGTCAATAAAATAATTAATTTATTTCATTATCCATATATACATTTATTGCCATTCTAATGACAAAATATGGCTGGTCTAAAATGTAGGCGGGATGGACTGTGAGTGCGTGGGCGTGTCCACGGGTTCATACAACGCCACCGGCCGTGTCGCCGGCAGGAGTAGGCGGGCTGCCGGCGTTTCCCAGACCTTTTTCGGCGGAGCCAGGGATTTTGGAGGCGCTGCTTTTAATTTTGACGTCGTTGCTTAAGGGTTTGATTACGTTTCTTAACGTTTTGGTGACGTGGCCAGACGTTTCGACAACGTTGCCAGACTATTTGGCGACGTTACCGTTCATTTCGGAGACGTTGCCANNGCAATGGAGCGACGCCGGTGCTCAAATGTTCTTTGACAATCAGCCTATGCTCGAAAGAATAGTGTATTGGGGGCTTAACCTATAATAGGGCGGCCCGGGTGGACAGAAACGGGCAGGGCGGCGTTGTGGTATTTTGGTCGTCTCCGAAATTTTCTTTCAATCGCCGGGGATGCGGGTATTTTGCTGGAAGATATGTTTGTGAGTTTTTGCGCGGCGGGTGTCCAACCCCAACTATTATGATTTTTTACTGGCTGTTTTCGACGACTGTGCGTGATGCCGTTGCCATGCGGAAGCATGTTTACCGGATGTTTTGCTCGCAGCGGGATTTGATGACTCCTGCGGCGATACAACTGGTGAGCAACGCGCTGCTGGATCTGAAAAAGGGGCTGGATGACCATGTGGACAAGCAGATGTTGAAGAAATACATGGGCACTCTGGAGGTGACGGCCAACAAGTGGCTCAGGCCGTATCCCCATGCCAGCATCCGCGAAAATGTGGAGGTGCTGCTGGTGGCGCTGGCTGTGGCGATGGCCATACGGACTTTTTTCCTGCAGCCGTTCAAGATTCCCACGGGGTCGATGCAGCCGACGTTGTTTGGGGTGACTTCGGAGCCGGATTTCAGCCCCAGCAACCTGGATTTCTGGGGTGACCGGTCGAAGATCGAGGCGGAGGCGAAGGAGCAAAACAAGCTGCGCGATGACATGGTGATCCCGACGGGCTGGGCGCGGGTCAAGGAGTGGTTCAAGGGAAATTCCTACATTCATGTGGTGGCGCAGAATGACGGGACGGTGGAAGTCGGCAGGCCGGTGAAGTTCCTGATTTTCAACATTGAACAGCCGATCAGGATCGGGGGCAAACCGCAGACGTTGTGGTTCCCGCCGGACTTGGGCGAGCAATCGCTGGAACGGCGCGCGGGAATTGACCCGAATCATTTTTATCACGCGGGCGACGAGGTGATCAAAATGAAGGTGAGCGCAGGGGATCATTTGTTCGTGGACCGTGCGACTTATAATTTCAGGAAGCCGACGCGCGGGGAAATCATTGTTTTTCAAACGGCTGGAATCCCGGAGGACATGCGCCTGCGTTACAGCATTCCTGCGGATGAGTTTTACATCAAGCGGCTGGTGGCGCTGCCCGGCGAGCATGTGCAGATCGGCAATGACCGGCATCTCGTGATCAACGGCCAGCGGATTGACGCTGCGACGCCGCATTTTGAAAATGTGTACGGCTTTAATCCTGACAAGCCGCCGCATGCAAGCCAGTTCTCCGGCCATGTGAACGGCTCGGTGGCGCAGGAATATGGTTTGTATCCGAATCTTGCGCCGTTGTTTCCGGACGATGCGACGGTTTATAATGTGCCGCAGGATTCCTACATGGTGATGGGCGACAACACGTGCAACAGTTCCGATTCGCGCACGTGGGGTTCGTTCCCGGCGAAAGATGTCATCGGCAAGTCGTTCTTCGTTTACTGGCCGATCACGGAACGCTTCGGCATAGGTCACTGGTCAACGGCACAATGAGCGCGGCAAATCCCGAAACGGTCCTGATCACCGGCGCGTCATCGGGCATCGGACTGGAACTGGCAAAACTCTTCGCGGCGGACGGCAGCCGGTTGATCCTGTCTGCTCGAAATACTGAAGCCCTGGAAAAACTTGCCAGGGAATTACGCAGTGAACACAAGATTGAGGCGATTGTCCTGCCTGCGGATTTGTCCTTGCCGGAATCTCCAAAACGAATATTTCAGGAATTGTCCGGGCAAAAGATTTCCGTGGATGTGCTGGTCAACAACGCCGGCTTTGGTTTGCACGACGAATTTGTCCAGTTGCCGCTGGCCAGGCAGCTGGAAATCATCCAGGTGAATGTCATGGCGTTGACGGAGCTGACGGGGTTGTTTTTGCCCGGGATGATTGCAAGGAAGCGCGGCGGTATCCTGAACGTTGCCTCGGTGGCGGGTTTTCTGCCCGGACCGAGTATGGCGGTCTATTACGCGAGCAAGGCGTTTGTGCTGTCGTTCACGGAGGCGCTCGTTGAGGAGCTGACTGGGACGGGCGTGATCATTTCCGCATTTTGTCCTGGCGCGACGGAGACCAATTTCAGCCAAGTTGCGCGTGGACAGAAATCCCGAGCCTCCAAATCAGTGAAAATGCCTGCGGATGTAGCGTCCAGATATGGTTACCAAGCATTCCGAAAAAAACAAGCCGTGGCCATACCAGGCTTTATAAACCGATGCTTGGTTTTCTTGATAAGAATCCTGCCGCGATGGTCGGTAAGGAAAGCCGTTAATTCGTATAACAAACGGGATTAATCAGCAAATGCTGCGGATTAATCGGAATGCCGTGCGGAAGATATTCATACACAATGTTTGTTATATTTAATCTAAATCAGTCCTTTTTAACGAGGGCTGGAATGCATGAAGCCAATTTCTTCGTAAACTTTAAGGTATTCCTCCACGGTCAGTTCCCATGAGAAATCCGAGCGCATCCCGTTCAGGCGAAAACGGCGGAGCAATTGGGGTTGCTGATAGATGGCAAGCGCCTTGCGCATGGCCTTGGCGAGTGCGCGGGCGGTATACAGCCGGAATTTGACGCCATTTGCGGATTCCGGCTTTTCCGTGAAATCAATAACGCTATCGTCCAGGCCACCGGTGGCCCGGACAATCGGGATGGTTCCGTAGCGCAGGCTGTACATTTGGTTCAACCCGCTCGGTTCGAACCGCGATGGCATGAGGAAGAAATCACACCCGGCCTCGATGCGATGCGCCAGGCCCTCGTTGTAGCCGGTGCGGACGGCTACCTTGGTTGGAAAACGGCGGGCTAGGGCGTGGTAGCCGCGCTCATAATCCGGAGAACCGCTGCCGAGCAAAGCAAACTGGATGTCCGCGCTCAACATTTCCTCGAGAGCGCCGAGCTGGATGTCCACGCCCTTTTGCTCTGCCAGCCGCGAAATGGTGCCAAAGAGCGGCAAGGTTTTTGTCACAGGCAAACCGAGCTCCTTTTGCAGCGCAAGTTTGTTTGCGGATTTACCGGCAAGCCTTGCGGCTGAATACGGATGCGGTAAAGACTTGTTGTTCGTCGTGTTCCAAACGCCGTAGTCAACGCCATTGAGAATTCCGAACAACTTGTTTTGCCGGCGGCGCAGGAATCCGTCCAGACCGCAGCCGAATTCCTCCGTCATGATTTCGCGCGCGTAACGAGGGCTGACCGTCGTGATGGCGTCCGCAAAGGCGATTCCGGCCTTGAGGCAATTAAGGTGTCCATAAAATTCAGCCGCTTCGATGTTGAAAAATTCTTCCGGCAGGTTTGTCAGCGCGAATTTTGCCGCCGGAAAAGTTCCTTGATACGCGAGGTTATGAATCGTCAGGCAGGTTGGCGGTGGATTCCCCCACCCTTCGCGCCGTTGCTGAAGTATCAGCGCGGGAACCAGCGCGACCTGCCAGTCATGGAGATGGACCGCGTCCGGTCGCCACGGCAGATATCGGGCCAAATGCGCGACGCATTTGGAAAAGAAAATAAATCGCTCAGCGTTGTCCGGATAGCTGCAATGGTCTTCCTCGTAAAGCGAGGCTCGGTCGTAAAATCCCGGATGATGGATGAAATAAACCGCCAGACCTTTTTCCATTTCCAGCGAAAATAATTCCGCCTGCTCGCGGCCCGCACCCAGCGGCAGGTCGAACACCCAGTCC
>PKZR01000236.1:5719-6581 GCA_003133815.1 Limisphaerales bacterium
ACTTCGCTGCTGGCGAGCAAGATTCTCATGAATTTATCGTTTAGTATTTTTGCGCCGCGAGAAAAGAACCGCGTTAATTCCAAATCTCATATCGTAAATTGTAACGGTCAAGCAGAGATGCGATCAGTTTTCAAATATGCCTGCAAGGGCTTCGGTATCAAAACGCTGCCGTCAGCCTGCTGGTGCGTTTCAATCAGTGCGACGAACAACCTCGCCAGCGCCGTGCCGCTGCCATTAAGAATGTGCGGGAATTTATTTTCACCGGCTTCGTTTTTGAATCGCAAATTCATCCGGCGCGACTGGAAATCCTCGCAGTTCGAGCAGCTGGAAACTTCCAGATAGCTCCCCTGCCCTGGCGCCCACACTTCGATGTCGTAAGTCTTCGCGCTGCCGAATCCCATGTCGCCGGTGCAAAGCAAAATCACACGGTAATGCAGGCCGAGCAACTGTAAAACTTTCTCCGCATTCGCTACCATCTTTTCCAATTCGTCGTAGCCGTTCTCCGGCTTGACGATTTTGATCAGCTCCACCTTGTCGAACTGGTGGACTCGAATCATGCCGCGCGTGCCGACTCCCGCCGCTCCCGCCTCGCCACGAAAACACGGCGTATAGGCGCAATAATATACCGGCAATTGTTTCTCCGGCAAAATTTCCTCTCGATGGATGTTCGCCACCGGCGTTTCCGCGGTGGGGACCAGATAAAGTTTGCCGAGATTTGCCGGAACGTCGCCTTCGGCCACTCCATAATACTGGTCCTTGAACTTCGGGAATTGTCCGACGCCGACCAGGCAATGCTCGCCGACCATGAACGGCGGCGAAACTTCCGTGTAGCCGTGTTCGGTGATGTGAAGGTCGAGGAGAA
>PKZR01000405.1 GCA_003133815.1 Limisphaerales bacterium
GGCCAGCGGCACGCGCATGTGGCATCCCGTGCAGGTCTGGCGACGGAGCAGCGCGACGCCTTTTTTGCCCTTGTCGCCGAGGCGATCATAGTGGCTTAAAATCGGTTTTGGGATTTTCCCGCGCAATTCCGCGATGCGCTCCTCGATGTTCGGTTGGATTGTCTCGTCAAATTCGAGCGATTGAAGCTCGAACAGGGTTTGCATCATTTGTTTCATAATATGATTTCCGCGCACAGGGCGGCGGCCCGGGCGGGGCTGATTTCGGCGGACAGGAGACTCGAACTCCTGATGGGCTATCATCCACTGGCTCTCATGCCCCCGCCGAAATCAACCCCGCAGGAAACCGGCGCCGGTTCCTCCTCCGTAGCGCCGGTTCCTGCGATAAATAGTTGCACTCGGTGCAACTGGTTGCGGGTTGGCTTAATGCTGCTTGCGCATCTGGCGGCGCGAGTTCTTGGGTAACACCGGACGTGTCGCCGGCGCGGGCGCTGCCGGAGCAGCCGGGGCCGGATTGTTGTTGGTTGGTTTGCATGCACAGGCCGATGCAGCCGGCACCGGCATGGTTGTAGTCGCTGAAGCATTTGAATCGCTCATAATTTTTTAATTTTGATTTGCTGGTTGTTTCTATTCAACCACCTGTCACCAACGCAGGCGATGTGCCATCTCGAATGTGGAATGCAAAAAATACGGAATCGCCTGATTTCACAGGGAAATGAGAACAGCCGGATTGTGTGGCTAAAATCACCAATTCGATTGTTGGTGCAATTCTTGCACTACGCGACAGCCTTTTGTGCAAAGACGAAGAGCGAATTATTCATTTTCCACCGCAGCGGTTGCGTCCAGCAAACCGTATTGCTTCAGCTTGTATTGCAACGCGCGGCGGCTGATGCCGAGCGCCTGCGCCGCGTCCGCGCGATTTCGGGTGACATGGGTGAGCGTCTGGCGAATTAATAATTTTTCCACCTCGGCCAGCGGCGTACCGGGCCGCACGGTGAACGTGGTGAGGTTGCCGTCAAACTCGCGCAAAAAATCTGGTAGCGCTGCCACCTCCACCACCGACGCGCGACCGGTGGTGATGACCACGCGCTCGACGGCGTTGCGCAACTGCCGCACGTTGCCCGGCCAGGGAAACCGCTGGCACACTTGCAACGCTGCTGGCGACATCCGCTTGCGGCCGCGCTTGTGCTTGGCGGCAAAGCGGTCGAAAAATCTTTCAATCAACAGCGGAATGTCATCCGCCCGCTCGCGCAACGGCGGCATGACGATGGGCACCACGTTCAACCGGTAAAACAAATCCTCGCGAAACTTCCCCTCCGCCACGGCCAGCGGCAGTTTTTTGTTCGTCGCCGCAATGATGCGCACGTTCACGCGGGTCAGTTCCGAACCCCCGACCATGCGGAACGCGCCGTCCTCCAGCACGCGCAGCAAATCGCCCTGTCCTTTCGGCGAGAGGTCGCCAATCTCGTCGAGGAACAGCGTGCCGCCGTCCGCCAGTTGGAACCGGCCCGGCTTGTGCGCGGTGGCGCCGGTGAACGCACCTTTCACATGACCGAACAATTCGGCTTCGAGCAGTTGCTCCGCAAACGCGGCGCAGTTGACGGATATGAACGGCTTGTCGCGCCGCTGGCTGTGCGTGTGAATCAGACGCGCGGCGATTTCCTTGCCGGTGCCGCTCTCGCCTTCGATCAGCACGGTGACATCGCTCTGCGCCACCTCATCGATCAGCCGCGAAATATTCCGCATGATTTCGCTTTCGCCGATCAGCGGATTCGGCTCCGTCCGCTTTTGCAGGCGCGAGCGCAGCTCGTGGTTCTCGGCCACCACCGCCTGATATTCCAAGGCCTTTTGCACCAGCAAGCGGAGGCGTTTTAGATCAATCGGTTTGGGCAGATAATCGTAGGCTCCGAGCCGCATTGCCTCGACGGCGTTCTCGACGGTGCTGAACGCGGTCATCAGGATGAACAACGTTTCACGGCTGCGCTCGCGGATTTGCCCGAGCAGTTCCAGGCCGCTGGTACCGGGCATTTTGACGTCCGAGATCACAAGGTTGTAAAGGCTCTGACTGGCGAGCTTGAGAGCAGCGGACGCGTCGTTGGCGGCGTCCACGATGTAACCTTCGCGACGCAACCCTTCCTGCAAACCGGCGCACAAGCCCGGTTCATCATCCACGACGAGAATTTTTATTTTGGCATTGTCCATCGCATCACTTTCGATTGAGCGGCAGGGTCATGGTGAACACCGCGCCGCCGGCGGCCGCGTTTTCGGCGCGCAAATCGCCGCCATGGGCCACCGCAATCTGTTGAGCGATCCACAATCCCAGTCCGCTGCCTTCCGGTTTGGTCGTGAAATAAGGGTCAAAAATCTCGCCTAATTCATTTGCCGGAATGCCCGGCCCGGTGTCCTGCACGCTCAGCAATAAGTTGTCACCAGCTTTTATTGCACGGATTTTGACCTGACCCGTCCCTTTGACCGCCTGGATGCCGTTGATGACGATATTCAAGAGCGCCTGAGTAAGCCGGACGGAGTCAACCGTGACACGCGGCAATTCCGGTTCGACCTCGGCAAGGATTTCAACTTTTCGCGCCGACGCTTCAGGGCGGAGCAATTCGCAGACATGCGTGACAATTTTTTTTATTTCAACCGGCTCCAGTTCTAGCGCCGATGGACCGGCCAGTTTCAAAAAGCGTCCGACGATGCTTTCCAGCCGGTGCAATTCGCCGTGAATGATTCCCAGGCGCGCCGCGAGCTGCATCCGCGCAGCCGGCGAGAGCGCATTCAAGTCCTCTTCGAGAAGTTGAAAATGCACGTCGAGCGAACTCAGCGGATTGCGAATCTCGTGGGCCAGACGTTTGAGCAGCCGTGCGAGCAGATCGCGTTTCTCCATCACCGGCAACTGCGTCGCGTCCTGACCCAGCGCCTTTGCTAGAATATTTTCCATCACTCTGCATAAACATGGATTGCCGCAGCCAGCCCCACCAACCCTGTTTTGGCAATTACCTTCCCACTTTTGCCATGACATTTTTTTGTCGCGTTTGATGTTTCGGTCTTTCGTTGAACGGATTCCCGTTTATCTCATGTCTAATTTCTGCTTAATTGAGGCATGGACGCCGCATTGCCGCCACTCACCTCCAGCACGCTTTACCTTGTCGCCACCCCGATTGGCAATCTGGAGGACATCACTCTCCGCGCACTCCGCGTTCTGCGCGAGTGCGACGTGGTCGCCGCCGAGGACACGCGGCATTCCGGACAATTGCTCAAACATTTCGAAATTTCAAAACCGCTCCTGAGCTACTTCCAGTTCAATGAGGCAAAGCGCAGCGAGGAAATCATCGAACGTCTCAGGCGCGGCGAGAAGGTCGCGCTGGTCACGGACGCCGGCAGTCCGGGCATCAGCGATCCGGGCGAGCGGGTTGTGATAGCCGCTATTGCAGCCGGCTTTCGCGTGGAAGCGGTGGCCGGCCCCTGCGCGCTCGTGGCCGGGCTCACAGCCAGCGGGTTACCGACCGAGGAGTTTCATTTTGTCGGCTTCCTGCCACACAAGTCTGGTCAACGGCGCAATAAGCTAGAATCGTTGAAAGCGACGGAAGGCACGCTGGTTTTTTATGAATCACCGTATCGCATTGAAAAATTGCTCGGTGAGTTAAATGAAGTTTTTCCCGAACGCGAAGTTGTCCTCGCGCGGGAGCTGACGAAGAAGTTCGAGGAATTTCTGCGCGGCAAACCGGCGGAACTTTTGGAGATTGCAAAGAAGCGCAGCTTGAAAGGCGAGTTTGTCGTTTTGGTTGCCGGAACAAAATAGTTTTTGAATTTTACCCGGCTTCACACCAAAGTTCCTGCAATGAAATTCGCCGCGTTGTTCCTTTCCCTGCTTGTCGCGTCCATCGCGTTCGCTGCGGATACCAATTCAATCTATCATGGCGGTTGGATTGACCTGGACAAGAACGGAACGAAGGACGTTTACGAAGACCCGTCGCAGCCCGTCGCGAAGCGCGTGGACAATCTCCTGAAGCGGATGACGCTCGACGAAAAGATCGGCCAGCTTGAGCAGTCGCCTTTCGGAAATGACCCGGTCAAGCAGCTCGCCGGTAAATTACAAGCCGGCGAAATCAGCTCGTTTCTCGACGGCTCTGCGATGATTGAGACGCCCATATTTCGGAACAGACTACAGCACATCGCCGTCGAGCAAAGCCGTCTCGGCATCCCGTTGATTTTCGGACACGATTCGATTCATGGCTTTCGCACCGTTTTCCCGATTCCTCTCGCACAGGCGTGCGCGTGGGAGCCGGAATTGTTTGAACGCACACAGACGATTTCCGCGCGCGAATCAGCGGCGGCAGGTATTGACTGGGTGTTCGCCCCAATGGTTGACATGGCGCGCGACCCGCGCTGGGGACGCATTGCCGAGGGTTTCGGCGAAGACCCATGGCTGGGTGCGCTGGATGCGGCGGCTAGCGTGCGTGGTTTTCAAGGAACGAATTGCGCCGACACCAATCAAGTTGTCGCGTGCCTGAAACACTACGTCGGTTACGGCGCGGCGGAGGGCGGGCGTGATTACAACACCACGGAAATTTCTGAGTTCACGCTGCGCAATTTTTATCTGCCACAGTTCAAGGCCGGCGTGGACGCGGGCGCACTGACGGTGATGAGCGCGTTCAACGAGCTTTCCGGTTTTCCCGCCAGCGCCAACCGCCATACGCTCACGGAAATTCTCCGCGACGAATGGAAATTCCCCGGCTATGTCGTCAGCGACTGGCAATCGGTGGGCGAATTGATTGATCATGGCATAGTGGCAGACGAGTCTGAAGCCGCGCGGCTCGCGCTCACTGCGGGCGTGGACATGGAAATGGTCTCGACGACTTTTGCCGACACGCTGAAGCAGCAAATCGAGCAGGGCAAAATTCCGAAAATTGTTTTGGATGAAGCCGTGCGCCGCGTGCTGACGGTGAAGTTCGAAAAAGGTTTGTTCGATCATCCATTTACGGATGCGAACCGCTACAAGACAGCGTTTCTGCAACAGGATGCGATTGACCTCGCGCGCGAAGCCGCTGCGAAATCCTGCGTGCTGTTGAAAAATGAAAACGGCGCGCTGCCGATTTCGCCTCATGTCAAAAGGCTTGCGCTCATCGGCCCGTTTGCCGAGGACGGCGAGGAAATGGTCGGGACATGGTATTCGCGCGCCCACACGAACGACGTCGTATCGCTGGCCGACGGATTACGGACAAAGCTGCCGTTTGACTTTCAACTGACCGTCACGCGGGGATGTTCAATCATTGAAACCAACAGTGGCAAGATTCGCCGGCACATCGGGGATTTTTCAGTGATCAAAGAGCGCCCGACCGGCTCGAATGAAATTGCTGAAGCCGTCTCAATCGCAAAAACTGCGGATGTCGTTGTCATGACACTAGGCGAGCCGCGCGACTGGAGCGGCGAATCTTCCAGCCGCAGCGATCTGGGTTTGCCTGGATGGCAAATGGAACTTTTTAATGCCGTCGTCGCGGCAGGCAAGCCTGTGATTGTAGTGTTGTTCAACGGACGACCACTGGCGATTCCACAGATCCAAAAACAAGCGGCGGCAATTTTGGAGGCATGGTTTCCTGGCATTCAAGGTGGCAACGGCGTGGCGGACATTTTATTCGGCGACGCCGATCCCTCGGGGCGCCTGACCACCACGTTTCCCAACAGCGTCGGACAGGTGCCATTTTATTATAATCATTCCAACACCGGGCGCCCCGGCTTCGGCGATTACAAGGGCAATTACGCCGACGGTCCGACCACGCCGCTGTATCCGTTCGGCTTCGGGCTGTCTTACACAACTTTTGATTACGGCCAAGTCCAGCTCGACTCGCCGGAAATGAAACTTGGCGGTACAATCACCGCTCATGTGCAAATCCAGAACACCGGAGAACGTGCCGGAACCACAGTCGCACAGCTTTACATCCGAGATTTGGCCGCGTCCGCCGGGCCAAGGCCGGTGCGCGAGTTGAAAGGCTTTCAGAAAATCCTTTTGCAGCCGGGTGAGTTGCGCGACGTAAGCTTCACAATTTCCGGAAAGAAGCTTGGTTACTACGATGCAAAGGGAAACTGGCTGGTCGAACCGGGAAAATACCAGCTATGGATTTCCAAAGATTCCGCATCCGGTGAGCCGGTGAATTTTGAACTTGTGAAGTGATGCAGCATTGAGCGTGTGGCTCAACATTCGAGTCACAAGCTAGGCGCTACACAAACTTGCCCGGATTCAAAATGCCGTTCGGATCGAGAGTTCTTTTCAAGGCGCGGTGCAATTCCTGAACTTCCTTTGAGACCGCCAGCGACCACCAGCGCTTTTTTGCAAGGCCTATGCCGTGTTCGCCGGTGATTGCGCCGTTCCACTCCAGAACCTGACCGAACAATTCGTCGAGCGCGGCATCGCCGCGTTTGACAGCGGCGGCATCGTTCACATCCAGCATGATATTGACGTGGATGTTACCGTCGCCCGCATGGCCGAAACACGCGATGGGCAGCTTGATTTTATTTTGCAGGCGCGCGGTGAACCGGAACAAATCCTCCAGCCGTCCGCGCGGCACCACGATGTCCTCGTTCAACTTGGTCAGCCCGGTGTCGCGCAGGGCGTAGGAAA
>PKZR01000021.1:0-3044 GCA_003133815.1 Limisphaerales bacterium
CGGACTTCGACGGTGTCGCCGCGCACGCGAAAATTTCCGCGCTCGAACGCGATGTCGTTGCGCTCATATTGCAGGTCAATGAGGCGGGAGAGAAAAATTTCGCGCGACAATTGCAGCCCCGTGCGGATTGGAATGATCATTTCCTCGTAATCTTCCTTGCTGCCGATGCCGTAAATGCAAGAGACGCTGGCGACGACAATCACGTCGCGGCGCGAAAAAAGCGAACTCATGGTCGAGAGACGCAACCGCTCGATCTCCTCGTTGCGGCTGGAATCCTTCTCAATGAACGTGTCAGTGCGCGGGATGTAGGCTTCCGGCTGGTAATAATCGAAATAGCTGACGAAATATTCGACGGCGTTGTGCGGAAAAAAACTTTTGAACTCCGCGTAAAGCTGCGCGGCCAGAGTTTTATTGTGCGAAATGACGAGCGTGGGCTTATCCACGTTCTTGATGACGTTCGCGACGGTAAAAGTTTTTCCCGAACCCGTGACGCCGAGCAAAGTCTGGTGTTTCACGCCGGACAAAACTCCAGCGGTCAATTTTTCAATCGCCTGCGGCTGGTCGCCGGCGGGCTGGTAATCGGAGACGAGTTCAAACATGAGTGACAAAAGTAAGGGGGAATTGCCAAGTGTCAAACGTGCGGATGACTGCAAACAAACTTGCCTCGTGCCGCCGCCGGAAACTATGCTGACGCCAGCCTGACAACAACCGACACATGATCCGTTCGCTTGCGTTCACAACGAAGGGAAGCCTGCACACCAAGGGTATTGATGTGTTCCTCATGCCGACGCTGCTGGCGGACACGAACCTGTTTCTGTGGATTGACCTGGAGGCGCCGACCACGGAGGAGGTTCACACGATTCTGGAGAACGTGTTTCATTTTCACCCCTTGTCCATCGAGGATTGCGTCGCCACCAGCCAGTCGCCGAAGGTGGAGGAATACACGCCGAAGGAGGACGATCATTTTACACCGTATCTGTTCATGGTCATCCACGCGGTGGATTACAGCCGCAAGGACGGCTGTTTTGGCACGAGCGAACTGGATTTCTTCCTCGGCAAAAATTTTCTGGTCACCTACCACGACAAACCGCTGCGCAGCGTTTCAAGCGTGGAGGAGCGCGCCATCAACGGCACAATGGGCATCGCACGCGCGCCCGACCGCGTGGCTCATTCGCTGCTGGACGCGCTGGTGGATAATTACAAGCCGGCGCTGGACGAACTATCCGTGGAAATCGGCGAACTGGAGCAGATGGCTTTGGAACATCCGGACAAGCATACGCTCAATAAAATTCTTCAGATCAAAAAAGAGGTTCTCCATCTGCGCCAGATCATCGGGCCGCAATGCGAAGTCCTCTCGCGGTTCGCGCAGGGCGAATTCAAAATCATCCGCCCCAAGATGGTTCCCTATTTCCGCGACGTTTATGACGCGTTGTTCCACATCGGCGAACTTGCGCAGGGCTACACCGATTCGCTCACCGGCATTTTGCAGGTCTACCTCAACATGTCGTCGAACCAGACCGGCGAGGTCGTCAAGCTGCTCACGCTCATCACCGTCATCACCACGCCGCTGATGATGATCGGGACGTGGTATGGAATGAACTTTGAAGGGATGCACGAGCTGCACGCGCCGCACGGTTATCTGATCGCGACCTGCTGCATGATTGCCTCCACAGCGGCGACGTATCTGTATTTCAAAAAGAAAAATTGGTTCTAAAACTGACCTGCAAACATGAAAACATTCTTCACCTTGGCAATTTTATTTTCGTCCTTAATTTTGTCCCGGGCTCAAATGCAAAACCCAATTCCACTCTGGCCCGACGGCGCGCCTGGTGCGCTTGGCACTTCCACCAACGACATCCCCACGCTCACTCCGTATCTGGCCGACCCGACGAATGCCACAGGCACGGCGATGGTGATTTGTCCCGGCGGTGCCTACACGCACCTCGCGCCGCACGAGGGCAATGATTACGCGCTCTGGCTCAACCAGCATGGTGTGACCTGCTTTGTGCTGAAATATCGCCTTGGCTCGAGCGGTTATCATTATCCAGCGGAATTTCAGGATGTGGAACGGGCTATCCGTTGGGTGCGCGCGCACGCGGACGATTACAAAATTGATTCCAAGCGCATCGGCATCATGGGTTCGTCGGCGGGCGGGCATCTGGCCTCCATGGCGATGACGCATTTTGATTCCGGCGACACCAATTCCGCCGACATGATCGAGCGGCAAAGCTCGCGTCCGGACATCGGCATCCTTTGTTATCCGGTCATCACCATGGGCGAGTTCGCGCATCAAGGATCGAAAGATATGTTGCTCGGCAAAAATCCGGCACCCGAACTGGTGAAGCAGCTTTCCAGCGAATTGCAGGTGACGTCGAGCACGCCGCCGTGTTTCATCTGGTGCACGAGCGAAGACAAAACCGTGCCGCCGGAAAACACGCTGATGTTCGCCGCTGCGTTGCGGAAAAATCACGTGCCGTTCGACCTGCACATCTATCAAAAGGGCGGACACGGGATGGGTTTGGGCAACAGAAATGCGCCGACTGCGCCTATGCATCCGTGGACGGGCGACTGTCTGTTCTGGCTGAAGGCGCAGGGATGGGTGAAGTGATTAATTTCCGCCAACCACCATTTCCGCAAGGTCCATGCTGAAAAATAGCAGTTGCCACCCGGCATTTTTCTGCTAATTTCAACATTCCTTTCGCCAGATTGGCAGAGGGAAAACGGCCTTAAAAATTTCGCGCTCGTGTGAACGTGAATGGCCACAATAACACTAAAATTAATCCCGTTTTCCGCGGGATGGTTCGCCCCGGCGGATTTTTAACCAAAGGAAACATGTTAAGCATCGGCATAAAAGAATTGTTGGAGTCAGGCGTCCATTTCGGACACCAGACAAAGCGCTGGAATCCCAAGATGAAGCCTTTCATCTTCGACGCGCGCAACGGCATCCACATCATCAACCTATCGAAAACCGTCGAGCAGCTCGAAGCTGCCTGCAATTTTCTTTCCACCACGGTCCGCAAGGGCGGAAAAATCGTATTCGTCGG
>PKZR01000021.1:3088-3888 GCA_003133815.1 Limisphaerales bacterium
ACAAATATTTTGACGGCCTCCGCGGGATGGACAAGCTTCCCGCCGCGATGTTCGTCGTGGACATCAAACGCGAACACAACGCCGTGGCCGAGGCGATCAAATTGAAAATCCCCATCGTCGCGCTCGTGGATACGAATTCCGATCCCGATCTGGTGGATTATCCGATCGCGGCGAACGACGACGCCATCCGCTCGGTGCGCATGATCATGGCGACGATTGGCCAGGTCATCACGCAGGCGCAGGCGGAATTTGAATCCAAGCGCGCCCGTAAACCAGATGCTCAGGACGCACAAGAGTCCTCTCCATCGGGCGAACAAAAGTTTGAATCGGCACAGGCGGTTGAAGTTGCAGCCGGTGACGATCCGACCACGCCGGAAAATTCACCGGCATAAGACAAATTGGAGCGCGAATCTTTCCGCTCTCTACACTCAACTTTCAACTCTCAACTGTTTTTTATGGCTGAAATCACTGCTGCAAATGTCGGCAAGCTCCGGGAAATGACCGGCGCGGGTTTGATGGATTGCAAAAAAGCGCTCGTCGAGACAAAAGGCGACATCGAAGTCGCCGTGGAATATCTGCGCAAAAAAGGCATCGCGTCCGCCGAAAAAAAGGCGAGCCGCGCTGCAAACGAAGGCGTCATCGCCCAGCACATCCAGCCGGGTGCAAAAGTCGGCGTACTCCTGGAAATCAATTGCGAGACGGATTTTGTCGCGAAGAATGACAGCTTCCGCGCGTTCTGCGATGACATCGCGAAGAAGCTGGCTGCAGATCCGACCGTGAACCTCGAAGCCGACCGCATC
>PKZR01000263.1:0-1020 GCA_003133815.1 Limisphaerales bacterium
GACATCCCGGTGGATCATCTCTACGCGGCACCGGTGATGTATGATTATTTGAAGAAGAAAAAAATGGCCGACCTCGTCGTCGTCAGCCCGGACACGGGCGGGTTGAAAATGGCGCATGCGTATTCACAGGTGCTCGAAACGGGGTTGGCAATTGTGGCGAAACGACGCACCAGCGCGACGCACGTTGAATCCCTGGCTGTCATCGGCGACATCAAGGGGAAAAACGTTTTGCTCGTGGACGACTTGACGGAAACGGCCGGCACGCTCACGTCAGCGGCGGCTTTGTTGAAGAAAAAAGGCGCGAAACAGATCATCGCCTGTGTTTCCCACGCGATTCTGGGCCAGACGGGCATCGAAAGATTACGCAAATCGGATATTGACGAGTTGATAACAACTGATACAGTCCAACGCCCTGCGATTGACGGCGTGAAGATTGTCACGCTGTCGGTAGCGGGGCTTTTGGGCGAAGCCATCAAACGAATTCATAATAATTCGTCGGTGAACTCGCTCTTTGAATTCAAAGGCGGGCGCACCAGTTAAGCGCCGGCCGCAAACAATTTAATTTAAGAAAAATGAAATCTGTCGCATTGAAAGCCTATCCGCGTTCGCAGGTGCAGCGCGCCGAAGTCACAAAACTCCGCCGCGCCGGTCGTGTGCCCGCCACCATTTACGGCCGCCAGGCCAAGCCGCAGAATCTTGAGATCAGCGCCAAGGAAATCAGCGACCTCATCCACCACTCCGTCTCGGAAAATTTGCTTGTTGATTTGTCCGTTGAAAGCGATGCGCGTTCCAAGCGCCTGGCGCTGGTGAAGGAAATCCAGCACCACCCGCTCGACGGCAAGGTGCTGCACGTTGATTTTCACGAAGTCGCCGAAAATGAAAAAGTCACCGTCCATGTCCCCGTGGAAACGACCGGCGAAGCGGCCGGTGTGAAAACCGGCGGCGGCACGCTTGAACACGTTTTGTTCAAATTGAAAGTTCGCTGCCTGCCGAAAGACTTGCCGGAACAAATCGTGATTG
>PKZR01000263.1:1036-6334 GCA_003133815.1 Limisphaerales bacterium
CCCGGCCGCCGGCGATGTCGAAATGACCAAGGAAAAGAAGGAAGAAGGCGCGGAAGGTGCCCCCGCGAAAGCCGGCGAAAAAGCCCCGGCCAAGGGCGACCCCAAAGCCGCCGCTGCCGGAGACAAAAAAGCCGAGGCGAAGCCAGAAGCCAAGGCCGAGAAGAAGAAATAATTTTTGCGGCTGATGCCGCTTTCCCCACGCATGGAGCCATTGCATCTCATCGTGGGCTTGGGAAATCCGGGCGCGGAATACGCGAACACGCGACATAACGCCGGATTTTGTCTGGTCGAAAAGCTGGCGGCAAATTGGAAAGCCGGTTGGACGAACGAACGGAAGTTCCGTGCGCGGATGGCGAAGGCCGAACGAAACGGCAGGAAAGTTTTGCTGTGCGAGCCGCAGACGTTCATGAATTTGAGCGGCGAGACGGTCGGCGCATTGAAAGATTTTTATCAGTTGCCGTTGAAGCAGGTTTTGGTGGCGGTGGACGACGCGGATTTGCCTTTTGGCGAAATCCGGTTGCGCTCGAGTGGCAGCAGCGGCGGGCACCACGGTTTGGAGTCCATCGAGCAGCATTTGGCGTCACGCGAATTTGCAAGATTGCGGATCGGGATCGGACGCAAAGACGGCGCGCGGCAAATAGCAAATTACGTTCTCGGAAAATTTGATACGGGCGAGAATGCGCTGTTGGAAAAAGTTTTGGAACGGGCTTCGGAGCAGGTTGAAACCTGGCTGGAAGCCGGAGTAGAAAAAGCAATGAACCAGTTTAACGGAGTCGTTGACTCCACGAACGAAAAGAAAAAATAGTGAAACGATACGAAGGTCTGTTCATCCTGAACACAGCAGGAAAAGAAGAAGGCGTCAAAGACGCACTCGACAAGGTCGAGGCTGAAATTGTCGCAGCGGGTGGCAAGGTGGAAACCGTCCAGAAAATGGAACGGAAAAGCTTCGCGCGCATCGCCGACAAAAAGCACATCTCCGGCTTTTACGCGAACGTCATTTTCAACGGCACGCCCGCGATCATCGCGCAGTTGCGCGCGAAGTTCGGGTTGAGCGATGACGTGTTTCGCGTGATTTTCACCAATTCGCCCGAACCGAAGCCCGCGAAATAAATTCACAGGATTTTATGGCCAGCTTCAACAAAGTCATCCTGATGGGCAACCTGACGCGTGATCCCGAATTGCGCTACACGCCCAAAGGCACGGCCATTGCAAAGATCGGACTGGCCGTCAACCGCGTTTGGACAAACGAGGCGGGAGAAAAAAAGGAAGACGTCACTTTCATTGACGTGGATATTTTTGGCCGCACGGCGGAAAATGTCGGTCAATACATGCGCAAAGGCCGTCCGATTTTGATTGAAGGCCGTCTCAAGCTGGATCAATGGGACGACAAGGCCACCGGAGCCAAGCGCAGCAAGCTCGGCGTCGTTGCGGAAACGGTTCAATTTCTCGGCAGCGCTCCAGGTGCCGGCGAAGGCGGCGCACCAACCGCTCCGCGGCCGGCAAAGCCTGCTGCTGCGGGCGCTCCCGCAAGCGAACCCGTTGAAGGCGACGCGCCCCCCGAAAGCGACGACGTTCCGTTCTGATTAAAAAATTTCCGAAGGCGCTTACTTTCAACTCTCAACCATCAACTATTTACATGGCAAAAACTGAAGTCATCCTCACACACAACATCGTCGGCCTCGGCGGTGAATCCGACCAGGTCCGCGTCGCCGCCGGCTACGCGCGCAACTTTCTGTTCCCGCAGGGTTTTGCGATCCCGCTGACCAGCTCGAACAAGCGCCGCATCGAGGCGCTCAAGCAGCGCCGCGCCGAGCGCGAGGCGCACGAGTTCAACACCATGACCGAGCTTTCCAAGGGCGTGTCGAAACTCATCTGCGTCGTCAAGGTCAAGGCCGGCGACGACGGCAAGATGTTCGGCTCCGTCACGGCGGGCATGATCGCCGATGAATTGAAGCATCAGTTCGACATAACGCTCGACAAGCGGAAAATCCACCTGGAGCACGCCATCAAGACGCTCGGCGAGCGTGAAGTGGAATTACATCTGCACGCGGAAGTCAAAAGCACTTTGAAGGTTCGCGTTGAAAGTTTAACGCCGGTGACCGTGCCCGTGGTGGAAGCCGCTCCCGCAGAAGTCCGGACGGAAAAACGCGGCAAACGCCCCGAAAAGGCTGAGGCAACAGACGAGAAGCCCAAGGCAGAAAAGGAAGAAAAGCCCGTGAAAGCCGGCAAGCCTGCCAAGGCTGAAAAGAAAGCCAAGGCCGAGTAAATTCTTCCGCAAAAGTTTTCAGAAAGCCACGGAATTTTTTCCGTGGCTTATTTTGTTTCACAAAAATCTTTGACCGGCGCGCAGGGCTCTGTTTTGCTTCGCTGAACAGGAATGGTTCCTAATTACTTTTATCCGGCAACGGTTGCGCTCTGCCTTGCGGTGGTCATTGCGGTCTATTTTTACAATAACCCGCTCGACCACGGTCGTTGGTTCATGATGCGCCGGTTCATCAACTGGCTGCCGCTGGGCATGACCTACGCGTTTCTGTGCATGGGACGCTACAACATCATCGTCGCCCAGAAACCGCTCATGTCGAAGGAGGATTTGGGGATCATTTTTGGGGTCGGCACATGGGTTTATGCGCTGTCGTTTCTGGTTAATGGCCCGCTCATTGACAAGAAACTAGGCGGCAAACGCGGAATGCTCATTTCCGTCATCGGCGTTTCGTTGTCTAATATCGCGCTTGGAGTGCTCACTTGGCTGATCACCGCCAGGCATCTGAAAGTGAACCTCGTCGCAAGCTTTTCGCTGCTCTACGCCATTAACATGTATTTCCAAAGCTTCGGCTCCATGTCCATCATCAAGGTCAAGGCCTATTGGTTTCATGTGCGCGAACGCGGCGTCTTCGGGGCCATTTTCGGCTCGCTCATCTCCATTGGCGTTTATTTCGCGTTCGACTGGGGCGCCTCCATCATCGCTATGACCAAGGCGAATTCCACCGGCCTCCTGCACGACATCTTCGTTTCCACGACCAATCCGGTGGACGCCACGTGGTCCATCTTTTACGTCCCCGCCGTCATCTTGATTTTCTGGCTGTTGCTCGACTGGTGGCTCATCAAGGATACGCCGGAAGAATGCGGCTTCCCCCACCTCGACACCTGCGACGCCTCATCCGGCCTGATGCATGTGGAATTTTCCGTGCTCGACCTGCTGAAAAAAATCTTCGCCAGCCGCCTCATGCTCCTCATCGCCTGCGTGGAACTGACCGGCGGGGTTTTCCGATACAGCATGACCCAATGGTATTCAATCTTTGCCGGCGAAGTGAAGCAGCCGGGCGCGGAATACATTGCGCAGCATTGGGGCTGGTTCACCTGCATCTTTGGAATTGCCGGCGGGTTTGCCGCAGGATTGATTTCGGACAGGCTCTTTCAATCCCGTCGCGGCCCGCCCGCCGCCATGCTGTGTGGTTTTGTCCTCATCATGGCCATCGTCATGTCGCTCGTCCTGTTCACACAACCGCAAATTGTCGGCTGGTCCGCGATATTCATCGTCATGGCCTCCATCGGCATCACATCGCTGATGTCCGGGACGGCGGCGACGGACTTTGGCGGGCGCAAGGCCACCGCCACCTGCATGGGCATCGTCAACGGCTTTGCCTATGTGGGCAGCGGCATCCAATCCATCAGCTTGGGATTTTTAATCACACTCCAAGGCTGGCATTGGCTCCCCATATTCGTCATTCCATTCGCCGTGATTGGCGGGGCTATTGCCATCTGGATCTGGCACGAACTCCCCGCCGCAACCAGGAAATACATCGCCGAGAAGGAAGGGAAAATAATCTGATAACTGCTCGCCAGACCCATTTACCTCAAATCTTGATTATCACTGCGGGACTTGGAGTGTTTGCAGATTTATCCCAGCATTGAAACGTCGGCTATTGTTGGGCTGTCCGGTTGGGGGCAGATTTGCGGAACATTCCCCTGGCCGCCGTTGTTTGAAGACTGAATCGTTCGGTTTGACGACCGATCCCATAAACACATTATACAACCATCAATTACCCCGCCGCCACTTGCACAGGTGCGGCCTTAAAACAATTTGAAAATAATTCTTGCATAATTCTTTTCTGTGACTAATATAGTAACAGTTATGGCGAACAACATCCAGTTCTCGATTGCGGTTCACATCCTGGCCGGGTTGGCCTGTGGATGTGACAAGGAGGGTCTCACGTCCGCCAAACTGGCGATGAGTGTGAATACCAGCCCCAGCTTTGTGCGGCGCACTCTGTCCAAATTATCCAAGGCAGGCTTGGTGGAGACAGCCACCGGCAAGGCAGGAGCATGTTGGCTTGCCAAGGATGCGAAGGGCATTTCGCTGCTGGATATCTACCATGCCGTGGACGCTCCAAAGGCTTTTGCCATTCACAGTTATGCCGAACAGAAAGCCTGCACGGTCAGTTGCCACATCAAAGTTGCACTGGAAAACGCGCTGGCAAAAACCCAGAAGGCGTTGGAAGTGAGCCTGGCTGAAATCAGCCTCGCACAGATTGTTTCCGACGTGAAGAAAAAGTAAAAATTTTACCATTTGTTGTTACTATACCAGTAACAGAAAACAAACAAAGACAACCAAAAAAGACAAACATATGAGCAATTACATCACGAAAAAACTGACTGGCAAGATCGCCGTCGTCACGGGCGCTTCCAAAGGCATCGGTGCCTCCATCGCCAAACACCTCGCGGCAGAAGGCGCTTCCGTCGTCGTCAACTATGCCTCCAGCAAGACGGGCGCGGACATGGTCGTCACCGAAATCGCCAGCGCCGGCGGCAAGGCGGTTGCTGTTCAAGGCGACGTCGCCAAGAAGGCGGACATAGACCGCCTGTTCGTCGAAACGAAGAAGGCATTCGGTCACGTGGACATCCTCGTGAACAACGCGGGCATTTACGAATTCGCGCCGCTCGAACAAATCACCGAGGAGCATTTCCACAAACAATTTAATTTGAATGTGCTAGGACTGCTGCTCACCACTCAGGAGGCGCTGAAACATTTCAATCCTGCTGGTGGCAGCGTGGTCAACATCAGTTCTCTCGTCAGCACCCTTGCACCGCCATTCGGCTCCGTTTACAGCGCCACAAAAGGCGCGGTGGACGTGATCACCGGTTCGCTTTCCAAGGAACTCGGTGCACGCAAAATCCGCGTCAACGCCGTCCGGCCGGGCCTCGTCGAAACCGAAGGCACGCACTCCAGCGGTTTCACCTCGGGTGAATTCCACGATGAATATGTCAAGAACGCTCCGCTTGGCCGCATCGGCCAGCCGC
>PKZR01000024.1 GCA_003133815.1 Limisphaerales bacterium
TAGCGGCGCGGCATGCCCGCCAGCCCGAGGAAATGCTGGATGATGAACGTCAGATTAAAACCGATGAGCATCAGCCAAAACGTCCATTTTCCAATCCGCTCGGAAAGCATCCGCCCGCTCATTTTCGGAAACCAATAATAAACGGCGGCCAACACGGCAAAAAATGTGCCGCCAAAAAGCACATAATGAAAATGCGCCACCAAATAATATGTTCCGGTCACCTGCCAATCAATTGGCACGACCGCGAAAGTAATTCCGCTCAATCCGCCGATGGTGAACTGGATCAGAAAAGCCACGGCAAAAAGCATGGCCGTTGTGAGACGAATCGCGCCGCCCCACATCGTCGCGCTCCAGGCAAAAACCTTTATGCCCGTCGGCACAGCGATCATCATGCTCGTGGCGGCAAAAAATAAATCCACCGGATGCCCCAGTCCCACGGCAAACATATGATGCGCCCAAACGCCGAAACTTAAGAGAGCGATTGCGACCGTGGAAGCCGCGACAAATTCATAACCAAAGATTGGCCGCCGCGCGAACACGGGAACTACTTCAGAAATAATGCCGAAGGCGGGCAACGCCATGATATAAACTTCGGGATGGCCGAACGACCAAAAAAAGTGCTGCCAAAGCACTGCTGAACCGCCATTCGCCGGCGCAAAAAAATGCGTGCCGAGGTGACGATCAATGAACAACATCACAATCGCCGCGTTCAAGGCCGGCAACGCGAGGATGACGAGAAATGAATTGATGAAAATCATCCAGACGAACAAGGGCAGGCGGCGGATGGTCAATCCCGGCGCGCGTTGCGTCAGAATTGTGGCGATGAGATTGATTGACGCCGCGACCGAGCCAACGCCGAGAATCAGGAGCGACAGCGTCCAATAATCCACGCCGGATGTCGTGGCATAAGGCGTTTCACTTAAAGGCGCGTAACTGAACCAGCCGACGGCGGGAGCGCCGCCCGCGAGCAGGCTAAAATGTAGCAGCAATCCGCCGCACGGCAGGAGCCAGAAGCTCAACGCGTTCAATCGCGGAAAGGCCATGTCGCGCGCGCCGATCATCAGCGGCACCAGATAGTTTGCCAGACCGATGAGCGTGGGCATCACCACCAGAAAAATCATGGTCGTGCCGTGCATGGTGAAAAGCTGGTCGAAGGCATCCGGCGAAAGAAAAGTATTGTTGGGCCGGGCGAGTTGAATGCGCATGAGCAACGCCTCAACGCCGCCCATGACAAAAAAGACGAGCGTCGTCAGTAGATAAAGAATGCCGATGCGTTTGTGATCCACCGTGGCGACCCAACTGAACAGTCCGCGCGGTGCGCTGGCGGCTGCGGGCGTTTCAATCGCGTTGAAAGTTGAAGCGGCTTCGCTCATTTGAGGGTCTCCAAATAGCTTGTCAGCGCGCCCGCCTGCGCGTCCGTCAGTTTCAGATTGGGCATGAAGCAGCCCGGCTTGAAGTCCTGCGGATTTTTCAGCCAGCGGAACAGATTTGTTTCTGTGTTGGATAATACGCCTGCGCCTAAAATTGTTCGGTCGGCCACATGTGTTAAATATGGCGCGGCGCTGGCGGCAACGGAAATTCCGCGAATGGAATGACAATTGATGCAGGTCATCGTCTGGAAAATTTTTAGGCCGGTCTGCGCTGAATCTGTGGCGGGCATGGCGGCGGTATTTTCCTGTTCGCGCAGCCACGCGTCGAACGCTGCCGGTGATTCCGCGATGACGGAAAAACGCATCCATGAGTGTCCCGCGCCGCAATACTCCGCGCAAGTGCCGTCGTATGTTCCCGGTGCGTCGGCTTCCAGCCAGATGTGATTCGTCTGGCCGGGAATCATCTGCATTTTGCGCGCCAAGGCCTGCACCCAAAAATCGTGGATCACGTCCGCCGATTCCAGATGGACAAGCCATTTTCTGCCGACGGGAATGTGAATTTCATTCGCGGTCACCACGCCGGTTTGCGGATAGCGCACTTCCCACCACCATTGATGGCCGATCACGATGAGGTCAGGCTGCCGGTTCGCGGCGGGATCAGACTCTCGCATCCCGCGCACCGTAAGGGTGAAGAGACAAACGATGATCAGTATCGGCCCGACAGTCCAAATGATTTCCAATTTTCGGTTGCCAAAATGAGGGGCCGGATCTGCCGAATCTGGCTTGTGCCGGAAAAAAATCAGGCCGTATCCAATCATGCCGACGACAATCGCCAGAATGACACCGCAGACGATGAGGACGAGGATGAAAAGGTGCGAGATGCTCGCGGTTTCCGGCGAGAAGGGGTGGAATACAGGGATGTCGCCGCCGTTCATGCTCCGTCTTGGCAAAAGTGTTTTCGCTGCCGAGCTGGCTGCTCAATGTTGTTCCATTCTCCAATTCGCATTTTCAATTATTTTTACAGGCCGTTTTCTGGATGTTCACAAATAAAGTTTCAGGGCATTTTCAAAAATCCTTTTGTCGGAACACCGCGAACAGTTCGGAAGTCGTGACGACTTGCGAAGAGAAAATAATAAACGGTGCAAAAGTGCGTCTGCTATGGGGTGTTCACCCCATATCGGAAGCTGTATTTTAATTGATATTTTTTACAAATATAATGTCTGTTCAGCCTCCAGTTATTAGAGGCGAAAATTCATGAGCACGAACAATTACGACATCGTCATCATCGGGACGGGCGCGGGCGGAGGTGCGCTCGCTCAACGTCTCGCAGCCAGCGGGAAGCGGATTCTCATCCTCGAACGCGGCACGTTTCTGCCGCAAGAAAAGGAGAATTGGGACACCAAGGCGGTCTTTTTGGAGAACCGTTATCATACGACCGAAGTTTGGCAGGACAGCGAAGGCAAACCTCTTCATCCACAGACTGCCTACTGGGTCGGCGGCAATACGAAGGTGTATGGCGCGGCGCTCTTCCGCTTGCGGGAACGGGACTTTGAGGAAGTGCAGCATCAGGACGGCATCTCGCCGGCGTGGCCGTTGAAATACCGCGACTACCAGTCTTATTACGATGAGGCTGAGCTGCTTTATCAAGCGCATGGCGAGCGCGGCACGGATCCGACCGAGCCGCCCACCAGCCGGTCTTATCCGCATCCACCCGTCAGTCACGAGCCGCGCATTCAGGAGCTTTACGATGAACTAAAGGCGGGCGGCCATCATCCATTTCCCTGTCCCGTCGGCATTAAACTCAACGAGCAGGTGCGCTGGCAAAGCCAGTGTATTCGCTGTGACACCTGCGACGGTTTCCCGTGCTTGGTCGAAGCCAAATCGGATGCGGACAACAATTGCATCCGCCCCATCTTTGAATTGCCGAACATCACGCTGCTCACCGGTGCCTATGTCAGCAAGCTTACGACGAATGCCACCGGCACGGAAATCACGGGCGTCGAGGTGGAGTTCGACGGCGGACAGCGCAAGGAAAGTTACACCGCCGCCATCGTGGTCGTGGCCTGCGGTGCCATTAACTCGGCGGCGTTACTCCTGCGCAGTGCCAACAGTGCCCACCCCACCGGGCTGGCCAACAGCTCGGATCTGGTCGGGCGGAACTTCATGTTTCACAAAGCCGCCATCGTGCTCTCGATCGGACTAAAGCCGAATCCGAGCAAATATATGAAGACGATTGCGGTGAACGACTTCTATTTTGGCGAAGCGGATTTCCCGTATCCGATGGGCGGAATTCAACTGGTCGGCTCATTCAAATGGGAGATGATGAAAGGTGAAGCGCCGGCCTTCACGCCTCCCTTCGTTTTGAAAACAATGAAGTCTCACTCCGTCCCGTGGTGGCTCACGACGGAAGATTTGCCCAGCCACGAAAACCGCGTCCGCTGGATCGCCAGAAAAGGCATCCAGCTTGATTATACTCCCAACAACGAAGAGGCTTACCAGCGCTTGAGCGCGCGCTGGCAGGAAGTGCTGAAGAAAGTGGATGGCGGACACAGTTACATCCCGGAAGAATTCTACCTCAAGAAATCCATTCCGTTGGAAGGCGTCGGACATCAGAACGGCACCTGCCGGTTCGGGCTGGATGCGAAGACTTCGGTGCTAAATCTCGACTGCCGTGCGCACGACATTGATAACCTCTATGTCGTGGACGCTTCCTTTTTTCCGTCCTGCGGCGCGGTCAATCCGTCGCTCACCATCATCGCCAACGCGCTGCGCGTCGGTGACCATCTGCTCCAGCGTCTCAAATAAAAAATCAAAATGGCGCAACGCAGTGAAATTCTGACCGTGTATACCGCCGGCTTGATTCAAGGCGTGGCGCTGGTCACATTTCCTGCTGCGAACGCCGTGTTCATGAGTTCCAGCGACTATGGATTATCGAGCACGGAATACGGCGGCATGTTTGTGCCGCAGGCCGTCATGGCCATTATTTCCTCGTTGCTGGGCGCGGGATTGCGAAAACGTGCCGGCACCAAACTCATCTATCTGTTGGGACTGTTCGCCAATCTGCTGGCCATGACCCTGCTCGTCGCGAGCCGGTTTGTGATGAAGGATCATTCATTGGCTTATGGAATTTTGCTGGTTGCCACCGGCTGCATGGGAATCGGCTTTGGCTTCACCGTGCCGGCAGTCAATACGTTTGCCGCCGCATTTTTCCCAAAAAAGGTGGACCGGGCAGTGCTGGTGGTCAATGCACTTTTGGGTTTGGGAACGGCGCTGTCCCCCGTCTTTATCGCGATTTTTGTCGGTCTTGGAATTTGGTGGGGATTGCCGGTGCTGGTTGGCGCGCTGATTCTCGGATTGCTGCTTTTCAGCGCCGGGCAGGCATTGAAGGACGGCGCAAAATCTTACACCGCGCACAAAGGCAAAATTAAATTCCCCGCAAGGTTTTGGATTTTCGCCACCTTTGCGTTGCTCTACGGCGTGTGCGAAACCATGAACGGCAACTGGGCGATGCCTTACCTGACAAAACATTGTGGCGCGAGTGCCTTCATGGCGTCGCTCGCCCTGGCCATTTTTTGGAGCATGGTGACCGCTGGCCGCATCCTGTTCGCCGCCATCGAAAAATGGTTTCCCGAAAAAATGGTTTGCCGGGTCTTGCCGTTCGTCATCGCCGCCGCTTTCATCGCCACGGCTTGCGTCCCGAAAACCAGTCCGTTCTCCGGCATCCTGACTTTTGCGCTGGCCGGACTCGGTTGTTCGGCGCTGCTACCGTTGACCATCAGTTTCGGCCAGAAAGAACTGACGACCATCGCCGCTTCGGCGGCGGGCGGCCTGATTGCTTTCTACCAGATCGGTTACGGCATCGCCGCTTTCGGTGTTGGCCCGCTGCAAACGTGGGCCGGATTGGACTTGAACATCATCTACGGCGGAACATCGGTGGTCGCACTCGCTTTGGCAGCGGTCTCTTTCGTCGTCACAAGAAAATCCATCGCGCCCGCCTGAATATCAATTCAGACATCACCATCATTAGCCAGGGAGAAAATGATGAATCTCAAAGGCAAAGTCGCCATCGTCACCGCCGACCATAGCGGTATCGGCACGACCATCATGTTGGAAATCGCCCGGTAAGGTTCCAATATCACGTGATTTGAAAAATGTGCGAAACAGCCCAATAAAAAAGCCCATCCTAAGACAGGCTTATTAACACCCCACCAATTGCCGTGTGCAACCGATTTCTTGATCGTTTTTATATGCGGTTCAAGGAATTCATTGCTAATCACGAACACAGCAGGGTAAATCCAGTTTGGATGGCAGAACAGTGATTTGTTTCATGGACATTCAAGTTTGGTTCCGGTCAACCACAATGAGGTGTTCATCCCATGTGTATTCTCGCGAAGAATCATCATTGCCCTGAACCAGATGCGAACAGCCGGCTTTGCCAGTTTGACGACGGCGCAATCTCCCCACGGACAATGGCGGTCGCGTAAAGAATATTTTTCACCATGGCCAACAACTTCTCGAACGTATAGGGTTTGCGCAGCAACGTGGCGGGTTGAAGCCAGGGAAGCAGAGTGAACTTCCGTGTGGGCAACGTTTTGGTTGCCATGATGACCGGGAGGGCCATGCGGGCGGCGTGAATCTTCTTGAGCAACTCAACACCTGACACCTTCGGGATTTTTTGGTCGGCGATCAGAAGATTGTAGCTGTTGGCTTGAAGCTCCTCCCAGGCGGTTGCGCCATCTTCGGCGGCGTTGACCTCGTAGCCGTGCCGAATCAGCACTTCAGCGCTGAAATGGCGAATGTAAGGGTCGCCATCCACTACGAGGATGTGATGTGGTAGATTCGATTCGCATTGAAGTAATTCGTTGGCTAGTTTCCCAGCCAGCGACATATTTTTAGCTGTCATGATATGAAACTATAAACTGGAAACTTTTGTGAAGGCTATGGGGTGTTTTACCCATGCCGGATTTGATGAATGCAGCCTCAACATTGCATTGCGGAATGGCGATGAGCAAAACCTAGCGCGATGAAAAAGCTGGTATGAGGGAAAATTTTATTTTTTCCGGTGACAAATAATGGTCAACTGGACGCTGCTTTCGATGATGCCCGCGTTGATCGCGTAGCGGGTGAGTCCGGCAGTGTTGTGGATGTCGAGCTTCTGCATGAGATGCTCGCGATGTTTCTCGACGGTTTTCGTGCCGATGCCGAGTTCAGCCGCGATTTGTTTGTTGGCTTCACCTTCGGCAATCAGTTGGAGCACTTCCATCTCGCGTGATTGCAGGCGGGCGTTGCCCAACTTCGGTCGTCCGGCTCGATCCAACGACTTTCGCTCGTGTTCGGGAAGAAGCTTCGCAAAGAACGGCCCAATAAAAGTATTCCCCTTTTTTGACTTCCCGAATCCCCTTGGACAGAACATCGGCGGAGGTGTGCTTGAGCAGAAATCCCACTGCGCCGGACTCGGTCACGTTTTTGACATATGCGTCATCACTGTGTGCGGAGAGAGTGAGTATTTTGGTGCCGGGGACATTTTTGAGAATCTGACGGACGGCTTCCAGACCATTGAGCAACGGCATCGCGATGTCCATGACGACCACTGCGGGACGAAGTTTTTTGACCATGGCTACCGCCTGGCGGCCGTCTTGCGCTTCGCCGACCACTTCGAGGTCGTCCTCCAGTTCGAGCAGCTTGTGAAGCCCCTCACGCACAATCCCATGGTCTTCCACCAACAGAACGGTGATTCGTTTCATGGACTCTCCATTTTTGTATGAGTCGCTGCCCTTCATGACACGAAAGAAGAACAGGAAAACCGGTTGAGGGATATGGGGTGTTCACCCCATTGTGTTTTCACGGATGGCTGAGGTGTTTTCCACTTGAATCAGGGTTTCCAATGTAATTTACTTCATATCCAATGGAAAAATTGGAGCATTTTGAACAGAAAAAGGAGTATGCGGTGTTTCGTCCCGTTGGAGAGTTTTCGTTTGACGAATGGCTCATTTGATAAGCCGCGCGGTAGTTCGTTGCCGCAAGCAAAAGATCGGAAAACTTCTGATTATTTCAACGGGAGCGTCCGGATTTCACTCGGCCGGAATTGGCGAACAATATGATTACGTCGAACAAATTGCTTCTGATGCAGCATCATTTGTCAAAATTGCACACGTGGCCAGTCCGGAGTAGGTCCGTTCGCAAGACTTTAGAGTCATGGTAGCAGGGAATCGCGGACTTGAATTAGAAAATTTTAAAGCGGCGTCAGCCGCCTTGGAATGGCTGCTGCAACCGGCGAAAATGAGTCGTTCCGCCGACAAATCGGCATCATCGCGAATAAATCCGAATTAATCTGATGATCCGCAGCGAAGCGTCGACTTCCACCCACCGGAGCGAGCGCAGCACGTCATCCACGAGCTTGATGCAGCCCATGGCGATGATCGCAAATTGCGCGAGATGGCTGCGATCCTGCGAAAGGTCGAACAAGGCCGGCACGAGTTTCCGCCACGTCAAATCACCGGCACCGCCAAAAATGACGAAAACTGTCGGTTCGAGTTGGTCGTTTGTTTTCGTGCCGCTTACTTTTTCTGCCATTTGAAATGAATGCTTATTTGTCATCGTATCGCCTCCAGCTTTATTTCCTGTTCCGCATGGAGCCAATCTTGAAAGGTTTGACCGCTCTGGCGACCTCGTCGCTCAAACAGTTCATAGGCCCGTTTCGCGATCAATGGAGTCGGGTCAGCTTTCTGATCCCAGGAAACGTGGCTGGGTTCACCAGTCTTCAAACGTCCATATTCCATAGTCAGGCTTCGCAGCCTTTGAGCGAGTTCCTGTGTCAGCGCGCCATCCTTCAGTCGCCAGCCCCAGTTACCTTTCGCCATTCCGGGAAAATTCATCCGCGCCTCCGACCCCAACTCCAGAAGGTCTTGTGCTGGAACGATGGCGGTGTCGGCCTGCGATGCGAGTGCCGCACCGATCATGGCCCAGACAATTTTCCGGTCATTGCCTCCCAACTTTTCTTGCAACGCTTTGCGTTGCGGGGCTGGCAACTTTCCATACCAGCCCGCCGTTGTGTCGTTATCATGGGTTCCGGTATAGACAACTGTTTGCAGCGGGTGCGGTTCTGGTGGAACTGAATTGGTTTGGACAATTGAGCCGAACTCGAATTGGAGAACGCGGGTGCCGGAAATCTGAAGTTGATCCAGCAAAGCCACCACTTCGGGAGATGTGGCACCCAGATCATCCGCGATGAACGACAATAACCCAAGTTCTTCGCGAACGGCTTTGAAAAAAGACGCGCCGCCGCCGGGTTGATACTGCCCGTTCAGAGCCGTCTTGTCTTGTGCAGGCACTTCATAGGTGCGGACAAAGCCGATGAAATGATCCAGCCGATTCACATCGAACCGAGTTAATGCCATCCGCAGGCGTTCAATCCACCAGCGATAGTCCTGCGCTTGAAGCGCCTCCCAGCGATAAACTGGAAGACCCCAGAGCTGCCCGGTTTTGGAAAAATAATCGGGGGGGACTCCCGCAACCACCGTTGGATTTCCGTCAGCGTCCAGTTTGAAAAGTTCGGGATGCGCCCAGACATCGGCGCTGTGGTGAGCCACGAACAGGGGAATATCGCCGATCAGTTGGATGCCTTTGGACGCACAGTAAGTTCTTAATTCTTTCCACTGCACTGAAAACTGCCACTGGACAAATTGATGGTAGTGAATCTCATCAGAAAAATGTTTTTGTGCGCGAAGGATGGCCTCTTGCTGGCGGGTTCGCAGTTCTTTTTTCCATCGGGTCCAATCCGCAGTGCCCTCATTTTCTTGGATGGCCGAGAACAGGGAAAAATTCTCAAGCCAGAAAGATTCCGCGCGGACAAATGCGTCGAACTCGGATTGTCTGCCACCGTGCCGGTTTTTTTCAAAATGCTCGAATGCCTTTTTCAACCATCCCAATTTCAAACGTTCCGCTTCGGGATAGTTCACACTTCCAGCGTCCTTGGAAATAAGAGGCACAATGTCCTGATGGTTAAGAAACCCTTGCTCCACCAACCGATCTGGACTTATCAGGAGCGGATTACCCGCAAAGGCAGAAGACGATTGGTATGGTGAATTTTCCCCGCCAGTCGGGCCAATGGGAAGCATCTGCCACCGACGCTGCCCGCTGGTGAACATAAAATCCACGAAAGCAGTTGCCGCCGGTCCCAGATCGCCGATGGGATAGGCATTGGCAAGCGACGTTGGATGGAGAAGTATCCCGGATGCCCGTTGATTCATTTGGAATCCTTCCCGATTGGAGATTGCGGTTTTCTTGCCAGAAGTATCGCGCTAGAGCGGGGTTTCAGCAGGTAGGTTTGTTGATATTTCAAAAGTGATTCCTCGCCGAAGGCAGAAAAATCGCGCGGCGTTTCCTCGAAGGTATCAATGGCCAGATGCCATTGAACGCCGGATGTCATGGGAGGCAAATGGAAATCAACCGCATCGGCACCGGCATTGAACATGAGATATAATGCACGCTGCTCATCTTCATGGATCAAGCAGGCAAAGTGCTTTTCTTTCGGGCTTGCCCAGTCAGGTGATCCCCCCTGCGAACCAAACCAATGAATCTCGGTGTCCGTATAGAATTGTTCCTTGCTCAAAACCGGATGCGCCAACCGGAAGGCGATCATGCCTTGGGCAAACCGGTAAATCTC
>PKZR01000178.1 GCA_003133815.1 Limisphaerales bacterium
TCGTCAACGGCATGGTGCTGTCCTCAAGGATGAGCACCCGGTCGATGGCTGCAGAATTGGTTGCCGTCGGTGCCCCTTGAGCCAGGCAACAACCGGAGGCCATGAGCAGCAGAAACAAAACCGTTTTACGCACGAGGGCGAAAGATAGCGCCTTGTGGGATATTATCAAAGTAACATTTTGGTGGCGGGGTGCTTGCGACAGCCATCATAGCCCCCATTCACCGGCTCCTTGCGAGTGCCAACAATCGCCGTTTACTTTGCAATGATAAGGTTGAATGGGTTGTGGCGATGCAATTCGACGGCGTCCTTCCCGTTGTCGGCATGGAAAACTTCGTAGTCTTCATCGGCCAGCGTCAGCCCGAGCATTGTCCGCTGTTCAGGCGCATCGTCAACAAGAAGGATTCTGGGACGGGACTTCTGAAGCGTCATGGGACAGACCGTTTCCCGCCTCCGGCCAAATTTTTGTTCTCGATTTCCTGGGCCAAAATCCGGTTTGTGATTTCCTGCGCCAGCATCATGCGGAGCGCGACAAGGTTTTCCTTGGCGATGAGGCCGATGGCGCCGACCTCGCGAGAGAGCTGGCGGTAGTGCGGCTGGTTGTCGCTGGTGACAATCATCACTCGCGCCGAAGGAAACGTCTTGCGGAGGGACTTGGTGGCTTCAAATCCGTTGAGGCCTGGCATGTTCACGTCCATCGTGACCCATGTGGGCTTGAACTCATGCACACGTGCCACGGCTTCTGCGCCGCTGTCGCATTCAAAATAACTCATGCCGGGGAAATCCAGGAATTTGCGGATCATTCCTCGTGTGTGCGCATGGTCATCTACAATCATCAATCTCATCCTGCTGATTGTTCACCACAAATGCGCGGCGCGAAATTGTTGCCGCCACATATTTTTACGTAGGTAGACGCACATGTTTTTCTAGGTGGAACTACTTAGTGGATTTCGCAGAAACGGGGAAGCGCCTTAAATGGCCGAGCGGTTTTCGAGGGCAAACTGGAGGAGGCTGTGGCTGCCGGTCAACTCCAGTTTTGCGCAGATGTTCGCGCGGTGCGCCTCGACGGTACGCGGGCTGATGAAGAGTTCCGCGCCGATCTCGCGGCTGGTCTTTTTCTCGGCAATGAGCTTGAGGATGCGCCGCTCGGCCTTGGTTAGGTCGTCGAGGCCGGGCTTCTTTGCGGCGAGGGATTCGGCGCGGTTGCGGCGGCGGACGAGATAGCCCGAAATAGTGGAGCTTAAATAATGTTCGCCATCCGCAACGGCGACGATGGCCTTGAGGATTTCCTCGACGGCGTTTTCCTTGAGCACAAATCCCCGGGCGCCAATGTCCAGGGCGCGGTTGCAGGTCTCCTCGTCCTTGTGCATGGTGAGCATGATGACGCGCGTGGGCAGGTGCTGGACCTGAAGTTTGCGGGCCAGATCGAGGCCGGACAAGCCGGGCAGGTTCACGTCCAGCACGGCCACGTCCGGTTTTTTATCCTCGACGAGCTTCAACGCGGTTTCGCCGTCGCCGGTTTCGCCGACCAGCTGCAGGCGCGGATCATCGGCGATAACCTGCCGTAATCCGCTGCGGAAGAGCGGGTGGTCGTCAACAATCAGGACTTTGATGCGATTCGGCATGGATTGATAATTATAAAGGATGCGTGCAAACCGGTCAGTGTTTTAATCGTGTTCGGCGTAAATGGGAATTGTTATTTCGATGCATGTGCCTTTGTGAAGCTCAGACTCGAGTTTTATTTTTCCGCCAAGCATCCGCACACGCTCGGCGATGTTTTTCAAGCCGAGGCCCTTGCCGCCGCCGTTCCTGCCGGCTTTGAAACCGCAGCCGTCGTCTTCAATGCGCAACTGCACTACATGCACATCGCGTTCGAGGGTGACGCGCGCCTTTTTGGCGTGCGAATGCTTGAGGACGTTGTTCAGGCTTTCCTGGACGACGCGGTAGACATTCGTCGCTGCCTCGCGCTGGAAGAGGTCGTCGGCGGAATCGAATTTCCCGGAAATGGCAATCTCGCTGGATTCATTTGTGTTTTCAATCAATGCCCGCAGCGCGCGGGTGAGACCAAGCAGGTCAAGCTGGTGCGGATGCAGGTCGCGTGAAATCTGGCGGACTTCGGCGATGGCCTGTGATGCGAGATTGCTGATGCTTTGCAATTCGTCGCGCACGGCATCCGGCAGTTTTGTACGGGATATTTCCAGTTGCGCGCGGTTCTTGATGAGCAACAGATTCTGGCTGAGTCCGTCGTGAAGCTCGCGCGCGATGCGCATCCGCTCTGCCTCCTGCGATGCGATTAGCTGGAAGGTGTATTCTGCGCGTGCCTGTGCCTCGCGTGCGATGGATTCGTCACGTTCGGCTTCGGTGCGTTTACGTTCGGTGATATCGTGGATAACCGTGACGATGCACGGATGGGTGCCGAGTTCAATGCATTCCGCGCTGACTTGGACGAGTATTTTTTTGCGGCCGCGCCCGTAGGTGGTCAGTTCCATGTCGCGGACGGAGCCGGTGTCGCGCACGGCCTGCACGAAGGGCGTGCGCGCTTTCGCATCTTCAAATATGCCCAACTCCGTACCAGAACGACCTAGCAATTCCTCGCGTGTATAGTTAAACAGCCGGCAATAGCCCTCGTTCACCTCCATGAAGCGTCCGGTTTCAAGCTCGGTGATGCAGATGCCGTCCGGGCTGGCCTGGAAGGCCTTGGAAAATTTTTCTTCAGACTCGCGCATGGCGTGTTCGGCGCGCTTTCGCTCGGTAATGTCCAGGGCGGTGACGAGGGCGCATTGTTCCCCGCCGATGGAGATCACATCAAACCACAGCACATGGCTCTGAAATTGCCCGGACTT
>PKZR01000340.1 GCA_003133815.1 Limisphaerales bacterium
ATGAACAACGGCACCACGCAGGTGCTCCTGAGCCTGCAACCGGTGACCAATGCCAGAAACTATCAGGTGCAGACCAGCGTGGACGGGGGGAAGACATGGATTGAATATTGCCTCTCGTCACAGGCGCGGCGCATCGTGATCACGAACCTTGTGCCGGGCACGACCTATTTCGTGCGAGCGCGGGCCATCGGCGGCAGCACCGGTGCGAGCAACTGGACCGGCAACGGCTCCATCATGTCCACATGAAAGGTTGAGGGTTCAAGGTTGATGGCCGGTGGTTAAAATCCCGGCCATCAACCCGTGTTTTCCCTCAACTCCCAACTTTCAACTTTCAACCAATTTCCATTTGCCCGAACTGTTTCCGGGTGAACAGGCGGCCGGCAACCAACGGATTCTTCATTGCCGCCGCCTGAATTATTTTTCTGTCCTGCGCAAGCCGGTTATCCGGCCAGTCGCCCACTCACCGGTTTCCAAACATGGCTAAAGGAATCCTCCTGCCTGCTGGTAAAAAAGAAACACGCGCAGGGGAAGCGACCTGCGCGTGTTTGGTGCAACCTCGTCAGTCAGGCTGCATTCAGAGGAACTTGAACCCACCCATCTGCTACGCGGTCATTCCAACAAATGCCTGTTGCAAACAAAAGGCGTGGATGAAACATTCCGGCAACGAATCTGTTTTGACAGTCAGCCGGGACGCCGGGATTGGAATGAACCGGTTGGAAATGACGCGGGCGATCAAACCAGCACGGCCTTGTTCGCCTTGAGATATTTCTCGATGGTCTTGATGCCGTTGCAGGAATTTGAAACACGGACGGCGTCGGGCTTGCCAAGCTTGTAATGCACCAGAAGTTTGCCGACCATTCCGACCTGAAGGTTCGCCCCGGGCATGCGCCAGAGCTGGCCGGCTTCCAGGGGTTGTTGACGGGCGCGGGAAGACGGCTTATTTTTAGTCATAGTTAATACTGCGCTTTGATGTAGCATTAGACCAGACAAATCGCCATTTCATTTCAGCCTGGAATTTAAGGCGGTATCATGCGGGGTGAATTCCGTCTTCCGGCCTCGCTGTCGGCTCCTGTTTTCGGACTGAAAAATCATTGATTTTTTGTTTGATGAATCCAAGCGGCAGGCGTATGACTAATCCCATGAACCTCACCTCTTCGATCATTCTGGCCTGTGCGCTGGCCGTTCCCGCCCTTGCGCAGGATGCAACCACAAAGATCTCCCCCGCAACGGGCTTGCCCGCGATACAATCGTTTTCGGCATCAGACGGCGTCCTGACGGCACCGCTGTCCTTGACCAACGATTACATCGTATTGCTTGGCGACCAGGCGGAACTGACGAACGGCGGCAAGGCGGTGTTTAATTTCACCGTCACGAATGCGGGGAATTTTGTGATCGAGACACTGGTGAACGCGCCCGACGAAAGCAGCAATTCATTTTTCCTGAACATTGACGCGCAACCCGTGGACCCGGACATGATCTGGGACGTTCCGGTGACGTCAGGTTTTGAGAAACGGACCGTGAGCTGGCGCGGCGACGGTGACTCATCCGCCGATCAATTCACACCCAAGACCTTCAAGCTCGATACGGGAACGCACAACTTGATCATCATCGGACGCGAGCCGGGAACATTGTTGAAATCGCTGTCCATCCACCCTGCCCCGGCGGATAAACCGGTCAGCCCTTGATCAGCACGGCCTTGTTCTTCCTGAGAAATTTCTCGATGGTGGTTTTGCCGCCGACGGAATTGGGAATCCTGACCGCATTGGGCTTGGCGAGCTTGTAATGAACGAGGAGCTTGCCGATCATTCCCACCTGAAGATTGGCATCGGCCATACGCCAGACCTGGCCTTCCACCAACGGTTGCCGGCGGGCGCGAGGTTTTGACTTTGGCTTCTTCATATGGAAGTTTGCACAGGAGTGTATGATTTAACCAGTTAAATCGTGAGGGATAAATCGGTGGAAAAATTCCTGTGGACGTGCTACTGATTAAACATGCAAACAGCAAAAGCTTATTCCGCCGCATCCGCAACCTCGCCACTGGCGCCGTTTTCCCTGCAGCGCCGCGAACCCGGCCCGCATGATGTGCAGATCCAGATTCTTTTCTGCGGCGTCTGCCATACGGATGTCCACATCGTCCGCAATGAATGGCACGGCACAACCTATCCATGCGTGCCCGGCCATGAAATCGTCGGACGCGTGGTGAAGGCCGGCGCACACGTCAAAAAATTCAAGGAGGGCGACATCGCCGCCGTCGGCTGCATGGTGGATTCCTGCCGCACCTGCGAGAATTGCAAGGATGGCCTCGAACAATTCTGCCAGCAGGGCGCGACCTTCACCTACAACGCGCCGGATAAGATTTCCGGCGGCATGACCTACGGCGGTTATTCCGACAGCATCGTCGTGGACGAAGCGTTCACTCTGCGCGTGCCGAAGCATCTGGATATCGCCGCCACCGCGCCGCTTCTCTGCGCTGGAATCACCACTTATTCGCCGCTGCGTTTCCACAAGGTCGGCAAGGGCCAGAAAGTCGGCGTGGTAGGACTCGGCGGACTTGGCCACATGGGCGTGAAACTTGCAAAGGCCCTCGGCGCGCATGTCGTGGTCTTCACCACCTCGCCGAACAAGGTCAAGGACGCCATCCGCCTCGGCGCGGATGAAGTGGTCAATTCCAAAAACGAGGACGAAATGAAAAAACAGCTCAACAGTTTCCATTTCATCCTCGACACCGTTGCCGCTCAGCACGACATCAACGCATACCTCGCCCTGTTGAGACGCGACGCCACTCTCACGCAGGTCGGTGTTCCCGCCGAGCCGCTGTCGGTTCACGTCAGCAGTTTGATCTTCGGCCGCAAGAATTTCTCCGGCTCGCTCATCGGCGGCATCCAGGAGACGCAGGAGATGCTGGATTTTTGCGGAGAGCACAACATCACCGCCGACATAGAACTGGTTCCCATCCAGAAAATCAACGAAGCCTATGAACGCCTCGTGAAGAACGACGTGAAGTATCGCTTCGTCATTGACATGGCGTCGTTGAAATAAAATTTAGCCTCAGGCCGATTTCTCTTTTGCTTCAGCCGGTGGTTTGACGCAACTGCCGGAATCGCATTTGCGTCCGAACATGCGGCCGATCCTGATTCGATTGGGCGCGAACCATTCATAACCCCTGTCGGTCAGCCAGCGCAAAACGGGCCAGCCCGTCGGCGCGAGCAGCCAGCCAAGGCCGACGGCTCGGTAGGCTTCGCGAAAAACCTCCATCTTCTTCACCATGCGCCCGTCGGGAAAAACACCATGGATGACGCCCATCAATTCTTCGCGGGTCGTGCCGTAAATCTGCGGATCAAAGCCCGGCGCGGTGATGTCTTCAAACGCCAGCAGCCCGTGACGGTTCAGCTTGTTGAGGAAGCGCACCTCGCGCAGGCACAGCGGACATTCGCCATCGTAAAGAAGTTTGAAACGCCATTCTCTCATTCAGCATCAACTTACACTGCGGATTCTGCTCCGCAACATGCGTTTTGTTTTGGCAAACGGCACGTTCACGGATTAACTGTGTCCATGCAAGTCGTTCTTGATTACCTGAAACAGAACCAGCCGCGCTTCGTGGCCGAACTGTGCGATTACCTCCGCTTCGCAAGCGTCTCCGCGCAGCCGCAGCACAAAAAAGATCTTTGCGCCTGCGCCGAATGGCTCGTCGCCCATTGCCGCGCCATCGGACTCGAAGCGAAAATCTGCCCGACCGCCGGCCATCCCATCGTCGTTGCCAAGACGCCGAACCGTAATGGTGGCCGGGGCGGCACGCCTCACTTCATGATATACGGCCACTACGACGTGCAGCCGCCCGAGCCGCTCGACCTGTGGGATTCGCCGCCGTTCGAGCCGCGCATTGAGGGACGTTCCATTTGCGCGCGCGGCAGCACCGACAACAAGGGCCAGAACTTCGCCCACCTGAAGGCCGTCGAGGCCTATCTAAAAACCGGAACTCCCCTGCCCTGCGACCTGACTTTTGTGATTGAAGGTGAGGAGGAAGTCGGCAGCGAAAACCTTTCCGTCTTTCTGAAAAAAAATCGTGCCGAACTGAAATGCGACGCCATCGTCGTCTCGGACACCGGCATGCCCAGCCCGAAACATCCCGCGCTCACCTATGCGCTGCGCGGCATCATCGCGTTCGAAATCAAGCTGCACGGCCCGTCGCGCGACCTGCACTCCGGCGTTTTCGGCGGCGCGGTGGAAAATCCGGCGATGGCCCTGAGCCACCTGCTGGGCAAGATCCTCGACAATTACGGCTTCATCCAGATTCCCGGTTTTT
>PKZR01000463.1 GCA_003133815.1 Limisphaerales bacterium
GGGTTTCAAATCATCACTGAACCAGGTTCACTTGAAGATTCACCATGCCGTGGGAGCGCTGTGCTATCTAACAGACAGGGCAACAATGGCAGTTTTCAGGGGAAATGCAAGGATTTTCGGCGACAAAGCGCCGGCCCTTTTCACGGACGCACAGCGCCTACCGTCGCGATGAATTTCCTCGCCAGTTCCGATTCATTCTCTCTGAGCCATAAGGCACCCACAAGAATTGGCGGCAATGCTGGCTTCAACGGAATCAGTTTCACCCGCGACCCGACGATGCAAGCGAGGCTGCTTGGCACCAGCGCAATCCCTCGCCCGGCTTCGACTGCGGCGATGATGCTCGTGCCGCCTTCATGTTCCTCGGCAAAGTTCGGCTTGAGACCGACGGCGGCAAACAGCTTTTTCACCTCGATTTGATATTCAGGATAATCCTTCCGGTTCAGTCCAATCAACGGTTCGGGTGCCGATTGCTGGAGGGTAATGGCTTTCGACTTCGCCAGCGGATGGCTGGGCGCAACGGCCACCACCATCGCATATCGGGCAATTTCTTTGAAGGACAGCCCGCGCAACATTTTCGCCGGCGGACGGACGGTGAGGGCGACTTGTAATTTTTTGTTGCCGAGTTGCGCCAGCATTTCTTCGGAAGATAAATCGTGCAGTGTCACCCGCACATGCGGGAACTCGCTTTGAAACGCGCGCAGCATCGGCGGCAATATCTGCACCGTAAGCGACGGCGCGTAGCCGACGTGGATTTCGCCGCTGCCGCCGTGAGCGAAGGCGCGGGCCTTTTTCACCGCTTCCTCGGTGTGCTGCAAGACAGATTTTGCCTCGGCCAAAAAAACTTTTCCAGCCGCCGTCAGCTTGAGCGATTTCGCGCTGCGCTCAAAAAGTTGAAAGCCGATTTCGTCTTCGAGGTCGCGGATTTGACTGCTGATGCCCGGCTGCGAGACATGCAATTTCAGCGCGGCGCGGGATACATTTTCCTCCTCGGCGACGGCGACGAAATAGCGGAGATGGCGCAGTTCCATTTTTTGAAGCATAACTTAAATCTATGCTCAGGCAAGAAACATGATATTTCCACAAATCGAAAACCGCAGGCATAGTCTGGCATATGAAAATTATTAGACGATCAAACGAACGGGGCCACGCAGAACACGGGTGGTTGGACAGTTATCACACCTTCAGCTTCGCGGATTATTACGATCCGCAATGGATGGGATACCGCAGCCTGCGCGTCATCAACGACGACCTCGTGATGCCGGGCATGGGCTTCNNAGCACAAGGATTCGATGGGCAATGGCCGGGTCATCCGCTCGGGTGAATTTCAATACATGGCCGCCGGCTCCGGCGTGCAGCATAGCGAGTTCAATCCGTCGAAGACCGAACCGCTTCGCCTGTTGCAAATCTGGATTCAGCCGGACGTGAAAGGTGTCAAGCCACGTTATGCCGAGAAAAATTATTCCACCGCGCCGGTGGGGAAATTCAACCTCGTCGCCAGCAAGAGCGGGCGCGATGGTTCCATCGCCATTCATCAGGACGCAAATCTGTCGTTCGCTAAATTGGACGACGGCCACGCGGTGGAATATCCGCTCGCCGCGAAACGCCACGCGTGGGTTCATGTGGCCGAGGGCGAAGTGTCCGTGAACGGCACGAAGCTCAACGGCGGCGACGCCATCGGCGTGAGCGACGAAAACGTGCTGAAAATTTCGGCGGCCAAGCCGTCGCAAATATTGCTGTTTGATCTGAACTGAAACAATAAACCAACAAAACAACTGGGTCGGGCTGATAAGGATTTCACCTTATTGCCAAACCCAAAACTTAAACTGATAAACTAATAAAATTATGAGTGCCATTAATTCAACCCAACTGCTCGCGCAACTGAACTGGCGTTACGCGACCAAACAGTTTGATACGAACCGAAAAATCAGCGCCCCGGATTGGGCCGCGCTGGAGGAAGCCCTGTTGCTGACTGCTTCCAGCGGCGGCCTGCAACCGTGGAAATTCATCGTGGTCACGGACCCGGCCCTGCGCACCAGGCTGCGACCGGCGTCTTACGGCCAGGCGCAGGTCACCGACGCCTCGCATCTGGTCGTGTTCGCGTCAAAAAATAATTTCAGCGAAGCCGACGTGGACGCGCATATTAAGCACGTCGCAGAAGTGCAGGACGCACCCATCGAGGCCCTGGGGCCGTTGCGCGGAATGCTGCTCGGCGGCATCGTCAATGCGCAGGATGAAACGGCCCGCAACGCCTGGGCGCGTAACCAGGCTTACATCGCCCTCGGCAATCTTTTGACGAGCGCCGCGTTGCTTGGAATTGATGCCTGCCCGATGGAAGGCTTTGACCGCGCGCAATACGATGAAATTCTTGGCTTGAAGGCCAAAGGCTACGCTGCGGCGGTCATTGCCACGCTGGGTTATCGTTCGCCCGCCGACAAATACGCCGCCGCGCCCAAAGTGCGCTTTGCCAAGGAACAAGTTTTCATCACTGTTTGAATAAAAAACCAACCAAACCCCAAAATAAAAAATGAAAGCTGCCACCATCATCGCCCGTGTCCTGCTCGGACTTGTTTTCACCGTCTTTGGTTCAAATGCCTTTCTTCATTTCATAAAGATGCCGCCCATGTCAGGCCCTTCGGGCGACTTCATCACTGCGATGTATACCACGGGCTATCTCTACGTTGTCGGTGGTTGTCAGGTTCTTGGCGGGCTTATTCTCCTGATTGGCCGCTACATTCCGCTCGGCCTCATGTTGCTCGGCCCGGTGATCGTGAACATCCTCTGCTTCCACATCTTCATGAACCACGAAGGCTGGCAGCTAGCTTGTGTCGTCGCCGCACTCGCGCTTTTTCTTCTCTGGCGGAACCGCGCTGCGTTCGCGGGTTTGCTGAAAGCTTGACGCGTTTTGCAGGAGGCTCCGTGAAATCACCCGTTGATTTTCGAAGCCTCTTTCAACAGTCCGTCCAAATCCAGTGCGCGCGTGAACATCGCGATTTCCCCGCCGGGTGTGCGCGGCCATTTTTCCTTGGGACGATCCCAATATAATTCCACGCCGTTCCCGTCCGGGTCGCGCAAATACAGCGCTTCGCTCACACCGTGATCCGCTGCGCCGTCGAGTTCGACGCCCGCCGTGATCAGACGACGCAATGCATCCGCCAGCAACGCGCGCGTCGGGTAAAGGATTGCGACATGATACAAACCCGTCGTGCCTGGCGGCGGCGGCGAACCTCCCGCGCTTTCCCACGTGTTCAAACCGATGTGATGATGATAACCGCCCGCAGAAATAAACGCCGCCTGTGTGCCAAACTTCTGCTGCAATTCAAAGCCCAGCACGCCGCAGTAAAACTTCAGCGCGCGTTCGAGGTCGTCGACTTTCAAATGGACGTGGCCGATGCGAACGCCGGAATCAATGGGTGCAATCTTTTGCGACATGATTATTTGTTAGCGCTTTTGGTATCATTCCGCCATGCAAAAGTTGCCGCGCACATTTTATGACCGTGACACGATTGTCGTCGCGAGGGAATTGCTTGGGAAATTTCTCGTCCGCAAATCGCGCGGCATCCGGCTCGTCGGGAAAATTGTGGAGACC
>PKZR01000278.1 GCA_003133815.1 Limisphaerales bacterium
ACCTTTGCGCAATTCTGTCCGATTGTTGGGGAATTCTGTCCGATCATCCGTTGCCCGCCCCCGGCCACCCAGATTTGTCCCCTAAACATCCGTATAACCAATTAAATATTAAACACATATGAAATCAGATTATCTGGAAAGAGATGACGAAGGCCGCGCCCAGCAATTCATCCTCTTTCGCGACAACATTGGGCAGTTCCTGGTGCCCTTGGGTATTCAGGCTACTCATGAAGACATCGTCCAGCAGGCCGCCGACGCCACGCGATTCCGGGTCATGGTGGATTTTCAGGCCACCATGCAAAAGGCCGCCCAAAGCTGGCCAACCAGAAAGCCAACGTTTAATCTAAAAACAAGATAGTGTTACCCATGTATTGAACCAGATGTGTTCCCTATGTTCTGACTGCGCCAAGCGATGAGTAATCAGTGACGTCTCCCCCCAATTGGTCCCGGAGTCAATCTACTGGTTTGTCAAAGGCATAAAACTGACCGCTGTTCGTCATTCAAAATGACCTGTTGACTTCGCTTGCGAGTCTGATAGATTCCACGTCCCTTTGCTGGGAATTGAGATGAAAACTTTTTTACCTAAAGTGAATTTGGATCAGCGCAAATGGCACGTCATTGATGCCGATGGCGCGGTGCTTGGCCGTCTGGCCGCACAGGTTGCCGACGTCTTGCGTGGAAAAAACAAGCCGGTTTACACGCCGCACCTTGATGCCGGCGATTTTGTCGTCGTCATCAACGCGGAAAAAGTCCGCGTGACTGGCAAGAAGGAAATGGACAAGAAGTTTATGACTTATTCCGGATGGAAGGGCGGCGAGAAATACACGACCGTAGCTCAAGTCCGGGCCGACCAGTCCGAACGGCTGATTGAACACGCCGTCAAAGGCATGGTTCCAAAGAACCGGCTCGGCGCCCAGTTGCTCACCAAGCTGAAAGTGTTCAAAGGCCCGAAGCACGATCACGCCGCCCAAACGCCTGCCGTGCTCTCCGTCGCCAAATAATTTTTACCATGGCCACCAAAAGCACCAACGAATTTCTCGGCACGGGCCGTCGCAAAACCGCCGTCGCGCGTGTGCGTCTCGCGACCGGCAGCGGCAAGATCACCATCAACCGCCGTCCCTTTGAAAATTATTTTCCGCTGGAAACTCAGCGCTCCATTGCAACGCAGCCGTTGACGGTTGCTGGCGCAATGGAAAAATTTGACGTGCGTGTCAACGTCGCCGGCGGCGGCCCGAACGGCCAGGCCGACGCGGTTCGTCACGGCCTTGCCCGCGCATTGATCAAGTTTGACGCCAACCTGCGTCCGCCCTTGAAAGCGGAAGGTTTGCTCACGCGCGACCCGCGTGCCCGCGAGCGCAAAAAATACGGCCAGCCTGGTGCCCGCAAACGCTTCCAGTTCTCGAAGCGTTGACCGCACCGGAAAGTTTCCAAACCCGCTGGCCTCTGCCCGCGGGTTTTTTGTTGCTCTGAATCATCGTCATCCTCGTAATCGGAAAGCGAGGATGACGATGACCATGAGGAAGAGAATGAAACAAATTTTCGTGTAGTTCGTGTAGTTCGCGGTTAAAATTTTAGTCGAACATGAAAATAAAAAAAGTCGCCATCGTCGGTGCCTCCGGTTACTCCGGCGAAGTCCTTGTGCAGTTGCTCCTGAACCATCCGCACGCGGAGCTCGTCGCCGTCACCTCGCGCCAGAACGCCGGGCAGACGCTCGCGCAGGTGTTTCCCAAATTCGCGAGCCACCCAAAATCCAAGATGCTCCGCTTCGTCGAGCCAAACGCCGAGGTTTTGGCGAAGCAGGCCGACGTGGTTTTTCTCGCTCTGCCGCACGGCGTCGCCGCCGAATACGCCGTGCCGCTCATTGCCGCCGGCTGCGTGGTCATTGATTTGAGCGCCGATTTCCGACTCAAGAGCGCGGACATTTACAAAGAATTTTATGCGCACGATCATCCCGCGCCGGAGCTGCTCAAGAAAGCGGTTTATGGCTTGCCGGAAATTTATCGCGACGAGATTAAAAAATCTTTGCTCATCGCCTCGCCCGGCTGCTATCCGACGAGCATTTTGCTGCCGGTAATTCCGCTGCTCAAAGCTGGACTCATCAAGCCCGCCGGCATCATCGCTGATTCCTTGAGCGGCGTCAGCGGCGCGGGACGGAAAGCGGAGATTGATTATCTTTTTTGCGAGTGCAACGAAAGCGTGCGCCCTTACGGAGTGCCGAAACACCGGCATTTGTCCGAAATCGAGGAGCAGCTTTCGCTGGCGGCGGGAACGCCGGTGGTGATTCAATTCACACCGCATTTGATTCCCGTGAATCGCGGCATTTTGACGACGCTGTATCTTGCGCCGAGCGAACATTTCAGCGACGCAGCTGGCGCGACCAAGCTTGGCGAAAAAATTTCCGCCACTTATCAAACTGCTTACGCCAACGAACCGTTCGTCCGTTTGCTCGAAGGCAACGCGTTGCCGGACACGAAAAATGTCGTCGGCACCAACGTCTGCGAAATCGCCTGGCGGCTCGACCCGCGCACCGGCCGGCTCATCGTGATGAGCGCGGAGGACAACATCGTCAAGGGCGCCAGCGGCCAGGCCGTGCAAAGCCTGAACCTCATCTGCGGCTGGCCGGAAACCGTGGGCTTGGTTTGATTTGAAATCTCAAATTTCAGATTTGAAATCGCCGCGCCAGCCAGCTTCGGCCACGAAGTGGAATGCCGCCGAATACGCGGCCAATTCCGTCGTCCAGCAGACCTGGGCGCGGGAGCTGATCGCCAGGCTCAACCTGCGCGGCGACGAGCACATACTCGATCTCGGCTGCGGCGACGGCAAAATCACTGCGGAACTCGCGCGGGCCGTGCCGCGCGGCGCGGTGACGGGCGCGGACGCATCGGCGGAAATGATCGCCTTCGCACGCCAAAAATTTCCGCCGGCGAAAGTTTCAAATCTCAAATTTGAAATCGCCGACGCGCGGGAAATCCGTTTCCTGGAAAAGTTTGACCTGGTTTTTTCCAATGCCGCGCTGCATTGGGTGGACGATCACGAAAAAATTTTGCGCGGCGCCGCCTCGGTGTTGCAGCCCGGCGGCCGGCTGATGGTTTCCTGCGGCGGCAAAGGCAATGCCCACGAGGTTTTTCGCGCGCTCCGGCCGGAGATGCGGCTGAAGCGCTGGTGCCAGTATTTTCGCAAAATGCCGCTGCCGTATTTTTTTTACGCGCCAGCCAATTACGGAAAATGGCTGCCGAAGCACGGTTTTAAAGTCCAGCTGCTGAAACTTACGCCGAAAGACGCGACCTACCTGGGCGCGGAAGGTTTGGCGACCTGGCTGCGGACAACCTGGCTGCCGTTCGTCCAGCGCGTGCCGGAAAATGTGCGTGAGGAATTCATCGCCGCTGTCACACAACGATACGTCGCCAAACACCCACTGGATGCGGGCGGCAAAGTCCACGTCCGCATGGTGCGGCTGGAGATTGAGGCGCAAAAAAGTTTTTAGGTTTGAGTTTTTAATTTTTAGTTGGGCTACAATTTTCTTTTCAACTCAAAACTAAAAATTCAAAATTAAAAACTGAATTTACAATTTTACAAAATGAAGAAAAGAATCAAAGAAATTCCCGGTTCCATCGTCGCGCCGAAAGGCTTTTCCGCCAGCGGCGTTTTTTGCGAAATCAAGAAACTTGGCACCGGTAAAGGTTCCAACAAAGGCTTGAAGCGCGATCTCGCGTTGATCGTTTCCGAAACGCCCGCCACCGTCGCTGGGATGTTCACGACAAACCAGGTTTGTGCCGCGCCGGTGAAAGTCTGTGTCGAACGCGTGAAAAAAGGCACGGCGCAAGTTGTGGTTGTGAACTCCGGCAACGCCAACGCCTGCACCGGCCGACAAGGCATGGCCGACGCGCGCGAAATGGTTTCGTTCACGGAGCGCGCATTGAATTTGCCGACCGGCTCGGCGCTCGTCGGCTCGACCGGGCGCATTGGCGTGCCGATGCCGATGGATAATGTTTGCGCCGGCATCATCGAAGCCGCGACGTTGCTGGGTTCAACCGCCGAACACGCCGCCAACGCCGTCGAGGCGATCATGACGAGCGACACGAAGCCGAAGCAGATCGCGGTGGAATTCAAGCTTGGCGGCAAGACGGTGCGCATCGGCGGCATGTGCAAAGGCGCGGGCATGATCCAGCCCGGCATGTCGCCAACCGGCGCACGGCCGGCCACGTTGCCGCACGGCGGACTCCACGCAACGATGCTGGGATTCATCACGACGGATGCGGTGATTGACGCGAAAGTTTTGCAGGCGGCACTGAATGAAGCGGTGGCGCACAGCTTCAACCGCATCACGGTAGACGGCGACATGAGCACGAACGACACGGTTTTGGTTTTGGCAAACGGACTCGCCGGCAATGAAAAACTCAAAACTAAAAATTCAAAACTAAAAACTTTCCAGTCCGCTTTGCACCATGTCTGCCTCGAACTCGCGAAGAAAATTGTGCGGGACGGCGAAGGTGTTCACCGTGTCGTGACCGTGCGCGTGAACGGGGCGAAGACGGTTCAGGATGCCGATGCCGCCGCGCGCGCGGTGGCGAACAGCGCGCTGATAAAAACAAGCTGGCACGGCGGCGATCCGAACTGGGGTCGCATCATTGATGCGATTGGTTATTCGCCCGCAAAAGTGGTCGAGGAGAAAATTGACATCGGCTATTCCGCGAATGACTCGACAAAAATTCTCTGGAGCCTAAAACGCGGCCAACCGACGTCGGCGACGTTCAAGGAGTTATGCGCCGCCGTTGCGCCGAAGGAATTTGAGCTGCACATCAACCTGAATCTCGCCAAGGCGAACGCGGTGATGTATGCCGCCGATTTGACCGAGGAATATGTGGACTTCAACAAAGGCGACGTGACGGATGCAAGTTCGCTGGGCGGCTGATTTTTGGCCACAGATTTTCACAGAGGAAACACGGACTCTGAAATCCAAAAGCCGCTGGAAAAATCCAGCGGCTTTTGTTTTCAATCGGAAATCGAAAATCCGAAATCGGCAATCAGTAGGCGGCTTGCGCGCCTTTGATGTTTTTCTTGCCCATCCACGGCATGAGCGCGCGGAGTTTTGCACCGGTTTTTTCGATCGGATGCTGTTCGCCTTTTTTGAGCAGCGCGTTGTAGCGTTTATAGCCGCCTTCATATTCCTTGACCCAGTCTTTGGCGAACTTGCCGGACTGAATGTCTTTTAGCGCGGCTTTCATGCGTTTCTTTACGCTGCCGTCAATGATCTTCGGGCCGACGCTCACATCACCCCACTTGGCGGTTTCGGAGATCGAAAACCTCATGCCGCTGATGCCGGCTTCGTTCATCAGGTCGGCGATGAGTTTGAGTTCATGCAGACATTCGAAGTAGGCCATCTCGGGCGAATAACCGGCTTCGACGAGCACTTCAAATCCGGCCTGCACGAGCGCGCTCGCGCCGCCGCAAAGCACGGTCTGTTCGCCGAACAAATCAGTTTCGGTTTCTTCTTTGAAATTCGTTTCAAGCACGCCGGCGCGGGTGCCGCCGATGCCTTTGGCCCANNCCTTTCGGCGCGACCATGATGATGTTCACGTTTTTCGGCGGAACGATGGTCTTGAAATGGATTGAGAAGCCGTGCGAGAACACGAGCGTCTTGCCCTTGGTCAGATTCGGCTCGATGTCTTTTTTGTAAGCGGCGGCCTGCTTGGTATCGGGCAGCGCGACCATGATGACGTCGGCGCGCTTGACGGCTTCGGCGGTGGTGACGACTTCAAAACCTTTTTCCTGCGCGACGGGAATGGATTTGCTGCCTTCGTAAAGTCCGATGAGCAACTTGAGGCCGCTGTCTTTGAGGTTGAGCGCGTGGGCGTGGCCCTGCGAGCCGAAGCCGAGGATCGCCAATGTTTTGTTTTTCAACACGCCGAGATCGGCGTCTTTGTCGGTATAGACTTTGGACATAAAATTAGTTGATGGTTTTTAATTGATGGTTGATTGACGAAAATTCTCGTCGCTTGTCACTTTCTCGGCATCGCGGCTTTGCCGGTGCGGGTGATTTCCAGCACGCCGAACGAATTCATCAGGCCGAGGAACTTGACGATCTTGCTGTCGGCACCGGTGATTTCGATGGTGAGCGATTTGGGCTGCACGTCCACGATTTTTGCGCGGAATATGTCGGTGATCTGCATCACCTCTGCGCGCGATTTGGAATCCACGCCAACTTTCACCAGCAACAGTTCGCGGTCAACATATTCGCCATCGCTAAAAATTTGCACCTTGATCACATTCGGCAATTTGTTCAATTGCTTGACGATTTGTTCCAGCGTCGCCTCATCGCCAGTGGTGACGATGGTCATGCGTGAAAGGCCCGAGTCATGAGTCGGGCCGACGTTGAGCGTATCAATGTTATAGCCGCGGCCGCTGAAGAGTCCGGCCACGCGCGTGAGCACGCCGAACTTGTTCTCCACCAAAACTGAAATGGTATGTCGCATAAAAACCGTTTGGAAACGGATGAAAAGCCTAGCAATGCGAGGGGAACGGGTCAAATCGCAAATCAAAAGAATGGATTGTGTTCATTTTCTTCTGCCACTGTTGTCAATGGGCCGTGGCCTGGACAAATGAGGGTGTCTGCCGGCAGGGTCAGGATTTGTTCGCGGATTTTTTGCGTGGCCAGCTCCCACGCGCCATTGCCGTTGCCCATCGAGCCGGCGAAAATCGTGTCGCCGACGATGGCAATGAGAGGCGCGTCCTCCTGCCAGTTGCCGACCATGTAGGTCACGCCGTCTTCTGCGTGTCCGGGTGTTTCGCGGTGCGTCACGCGCAGGCCGCCGAGATGGATGATTTCCGCCGGCTTGTTGCGCTGGTCAATGGGCGCGCTTTTCGAGCCGGAATGGATGCGCGATTTCGGCCACGCCTCGCGGATTTTCGGCAGTGCCTCGACGTGATCCCAATGCGAGTGCGTGATGAAGATGTGTTTCAACTGGAGATTTTCAGCGACAATGCAATCAAGAATCGGCTTGGCATCAAGTCCGGTGTCGAAGAGCGCCGCCTCGCGTTGAACCTCGTCCCAGACCAGATAGCAATTCACGGAAAGTTCATCACTGTCCTTGGTGGTGAATACACGAACCTCGCGCCAGATGGATAAATCTTTGTTTGACGGCAGCCAGCCGTTGGCGATTGCTTCAAATTTGGAGGGGTTCAGACCAACCAATTGCGCAAGCGCGGTGAAATTAAATCTTTTTGCGAGCTGTCCACTTTCTTCTAGCGCGGATAATTCAGTTTCTGAAATGCCTGCTGCGTTCGCCGCGGCGGAAGCTGAAACATTATTCATCGCGCGGGCTTTGCGGATGATGTCACCGAGATGGTCTTCAAGATTCATGCGGCGTAAAAGTTAGCCCCGCGATGCGCGTCGCCGCAAGCTTTCGCTGCGTTTATCAAACCATGACGGCGGCGGATTCCTCGCTGAAAACATTTTTACCGCCAACAATTGTCGCCACGACTTTGCCTTTTAACTTCCAGCCGGAGAACGGGCTGTTCCTGGACTTGCTCGCGGAATCTTCCGCACGGAAAATCCATTCACAATCGGGGTCAAAAACTGTCACGTCGGCATCCGCGCCAATGCTCAAAGTCCCTTTTTGCAAATTCAGCAGACGCGCCGGTTTGATGGTGAATTTCGCGATCATGTCCGTCAGGGAAATCCGTTTTGTGTGAACCAATTGCATGAGCGCGAGCGCGAGTTCCGTTTCCACCCCGGTGATTCCGAACGGCGCGTAATCGAACTCGACTTCCTTTTCGTAATCGCAGTGCGGCGCGTGGTCGCTGCACAAAATCTCAATCGTGCCGTCGAACAGGCCTTCAAGGATCGCCTCGCGGTCCCGCGCGGTGCGCAATGGCGGATTCATTTTGAAATTTGTGTCGTAGGCTGGCCACGATGGAAGCTCGTCGGTTTGCGTATCAGCCAGAATTTTTCCGTCGTTCGCCCAGAATTTTTCGCTTCCGGCAACGGCGGCATCGGTCAGGACAAAATGGTGAGGGCATGCCTCGCCGGAAATCGGCACGCCTCTTTTTTTCGCCGCGCGCAACAGCGAGACGCTGCCTGCCGCGCTCAAATGCTGGCAGTGGATTTTCGCGCCGGTGAGTTCGGCAAGCAAAATATTCCGCGAGACAATTATCTCCTCGCCTGCCGACGGCCAGCCACGCAGGCCGAGCGCGGTGCTCCAATAGCCTTCGTGCATCACTCCATCAGTGACGAGCGAATAATCCTGGCAATGATCCATCACGGGCAGGTCGAACATCTTCGCGTATTCGCAGGCGCGGCGCATAAGTTCGTTGTTCTGGACGCAATGGCCGTCGTCGGTGATGGCGACGATGCCGGCCTTTTTGAGCGAGCCGATTTGCGCGAGTTCCTCGCCCGCGATGTTTTTGGTGATTGCGCCGGTGACAAAAACATTCACGACTCCTTCCTGCGCAGCGCGTTCGCGGATGAGCGCGACGGTGCCGGAGTTGTCAATCGTCGGCGACGTATTTGGCATGCAGACGACGGAAGTGAATCCGCCGCGCGCGGCGGCGGCGGTTCCGGTGGCAAGATTTTCCTTGGCGGTCTGGCCGGGTTCGCGCAAATGGACGTGCAAATCAATCAGGCCGGGACAGACGATTTTTCCTTTGGCGTCGAAAACTTCAATCCCTTTTGGCGTTGAGATTTTTTTGCCGACGGCGGAGATTTTTCCGTCAATGATCAGAACGTCCGCGAGGGAATCAAAATGACTTGCGGGATCAACGACCCGTCCGCCGGTCAGAAGCAGCGAATTCATTGCGTCGAGTCTAGCGGGCGGCGGTTGACAAGGCAAGTGCGGGCGTTTTAGTATTGCTGCGCGTCAGCCTTCGCCTCCGGCTTCGGCTCGACAAGCAAGGCGGGCGTAGTTCAATGGTAGAACGGGAGTTTTCCAAACTCCACACGAGGGTTCGATTCCCTTNNATGAGAATAAAAGTGAGAATAACGGCATTCTCATTGTTGTTTTTGCTCGGCAAAAGCATCTGTTTTCAACAGGCTTCGCAGTGATTGAAAATGACATGGTGAGAATTGCCCCACAACTAAATCCGAATTTTATTACTACTTCAAAGAAGATTCAATGAATGCTGCAAAATC